>NZ_JAPX01000006.1:0-121251 GCF_000524355.1 Veillonella sp. ICM51a | reverse complement strand
TTTTACCTTGAATTTATAATCTAAGTGCAACTAAAAAAGATTCATGGCTTTCTGATAAAATAGTGTTTGCAAAGACATCTAAAAATCAGGAGGAGCCATGAATCATTATACTCATTTTACACTAAAAGAGCGCGAAATTCTAAAACATTTTATTGATATAGGAAAAAATCAAACAGAAATTTCAATTTTACTTGGGAAAAATAAATCGTCTATATCAAGAGAAATCAAAAGAAATAGTCAAAATGGCGAGTACATACCTTGTGAAGCCCATGACAGATATAAAAATAGACGCTTTAATTGTAAACCAAGAAAAAAGCTAGATAATCCAAGTCTATATGAATGTGTAAAGAATTTATTTTTGAGACATCAATGGTCTCCGGAACAGATCTCCTCTCGATTGAAATTTGAAAATTCAAGCTTCACTATTAGTTACAATACAATTTACAGGGAAATATATAATGGTCGTTTTGATGAAAAAGAATTATCACATGGAAATAGAGGAGTTGTTCGCAAACTACGACATCGTGGTAAAAGTCGTCATACAAAAAATTATGAAGAAAGACGTGGAAAAATTCAAATTAGTAATTTAATTACAGATAGACCAGCTCCTGCAAATAATCGAGAACGATTAGGTGATTGGGAGGCTGATACAGTTATGGGGCAGACTGGTAAGGCTTGCTTAGTAACATTAACTGATCGAAAAAGTAGGTATCTGCTATGTAAAAAAATTGCAAAAAAGAATGCATTTTTAGTCAAACAAGCGATGATTAAGCTTTTAAAAAATCAACCTCTAGAAACAATAACTCCAGATAGAGGGAAAGAGTTTTCTAAACATGCAGAAATTAGTCAGGAGTTGAATTTAGTAGAATTTTATTTTCCATTACCACATCATCCTTGGCAAAGAGGAACAAACGAAAACACCAATGGATTGCTTAGAGAATATTTCCCGAAAACTGTGGATATTAATCAATCAGATAGCTATGTTGAAGCAAAAATGAAAGAAATAAATCTTAGGCCGCGCAAATGCTTAAATTGGAAAACTCCATACGAGGTTTATCATTCAGTAGAGTTGCATTTGACTTGACAATTCAAGACATAAGAAAACCACTTATCTTAAATAGGTTTATCTAACTTATTCGAGATAAGTGGTTTAAAATTTATAAAAATTTTTGATAAGGAGTCTTATGAATCGATATCTAACAATTTATCAGTATATATTATAAACTCATCAGAAATTTTACACTTTGCAGTTGTTTACCTATTTCCTGTTCACAATAAGAAAATAGTAATCGTTCTAATTCCTTCCATACAGTTCCAGGAAGTTCAATAGGTGCTGCATCGCCCCATTGATAGGCCAAAATAGTTGGCATTGCGTTTCGTAATGAAAGGGATGGATTCATATGCGTATGTATCCGTAGTTCGTTCCAAAATAAATCAATTCCATCTCCAGTATTAAAAGCCTCATGTTGTGGCATTATCCCCGCTAACGACAGCATTTGCCATCCCAATATGATCGTCCCTAATCGTACATTTCGTTGACGTATCGATTTTGAATAATTGACTACAGTATTAAATACATTACGATCAACATCATACGATGCAAATAGTTCTTGTATCAGTTCACTGGCTACGGCTGCATAGGCAATATTATCTAGATTCGTATCTAGAGATTCCACCACATAGGACCCATCAATTTGTGTGACTTTCACAAATTCTCCGTCCTGCACAACTGTTATATACATAGCGCTGAAGGGGCGTAAATAGGATGCATTACGCAATGTTTGCAATCGTTTATGCGGGAAAGAGGCCCTAATAATACCTAAGGACGGTGTGATAAAAGTAAACACCGAATAGAGCTTGTATTTTTTTCGGCTCACCACGATGGCCGGCGTATTAAAAGCGCCACTAATCTTGTTCATGTTCATCATCCGTAACAGTTTCAGACTCAGGTAAAGGTGTTACACGCAAACGTGAAATACGATAACCTTGCATCTTAATTACTTCAAATGTATAACCATAAGCATCAACAGTATCCCCCACAATTGGAGTACGGCCTAATAGACCGAAGATATAGCCACCAATCGTATCGGAATCGGAGTCTTCAATGTGAATATTCATCATTTCAGACACTTCATCGACAAGAACCTTGCCGTCAAACTCAAAAGAGCCATCAGAATAACTCATCGTAGCCGGCAAATGAGGTTCATGTTCGTCTTGAATATCCCCTACCAATTCTTCGATGATATCCTCTAACCCCACAAGGCCTACCATACCGCCGTATTCATCGACAACAACGGCTTGGTAAATACGCCGCGTTCGCATGTATTGCAATAAGGTAGATAATTTCATAACCTCAGGAACCGTCAAGATATCTCGTTTGATGTTGCGCAAATCTTTTCTAGCCTGCTTTTGACGTTCCATCAAATCTTTAATGTGTACAAGGCCTACAATATGATCCTTATCTTCCACACACAATGGGTATCTCGTATGCGATGTAGAACGAATTACCTTCATGGCTTCATCATAACCATCTTCCACAAAAATACAATCTACATCTTGTCGAGGTACCATAACCTCTTTTGCCATACGTTCCACAAAGTTGAAAACATTGTCTATCAACTCAGATTCTACCTGATTTAACTGACCTTCTTCATGACTTCGCGAAATCATCATGCGTATTTCCTCTTCCGTATATACAAGGTCTAGTTCAGTTAAGTATTTAGTTTGGTAGAATTTAAGAATACAGTTAGATATTTTACTAGCTAACCAGACAAAAGGATATACAATACGACCAACGCCAACGACGATGCGACTATGCATATTTACATATTTTGTAGGGAATGATAAACCCAATGCTTTCGGTACAATTTCGCCAAAGATGAGGACGATAAGACTAATGATAATAAGCAAGATCAGGTCTAAAATATGATGAACCCATGTACCATGGATATTAAAAATATCCATGATACCTACCACAAAACTATTAAAGATATATGTGCCAGTACCTGCTAAGGTGAGAATGAAAAAGAGTATTAGAAATTGTGTAGTATTAAGGAAATACTCAGGATTTTGGTATAGCTTTAACAAGAATTGACGATCCTTTTCATGTAGGATTTCCATATCTTCTACGTGTTCCTTGCGCAACCGTGCAAAAGAGAATTTTGCTACCACCAAAAAGTTAATTAAGAAAATACATACTATGCCGAACCCAATCGGTAACAGGGCATCTATACTGTCCATAACAATCCTTTCTAACTATAATCAATCTAAATAATCTATTTTTTATATCCCAATTCTGAAAGCATACCCGATTTATTACGCCAATCCTTTTTAACCTTAACCCATAAATCAAGATATACTTTTGTAGCCAATAACTTTTGAATATCCATGCGCGCTTCTGCACCAATCTTGCGTAATAGCGCACCTTTGTTACCAATGATGATACCCTTTTGAGAATCTCGTTCACAATAGATGGTAGCACGAATATATGTGGTTCCATCATCACGAGTTTTCATTTCATCTACATCGACAGCGATGGCGTGAGGAATTTCATCACGGGTAGACAACAAAATCTTTTCGCGAACGATATCAGAAATAATCAATCGTTCTGGTTGGTCCGTAATCATATCTTCTGGGAAGTATTGAGGACCTTCTGGCAAATGCTCGCCTAGCACATTAAGAAGTTCAGATAAATTTTCTTTATTCTTTGCCGAAATAGGAATGACACCAGCAAATGGATACGCATCTTGATAGGATACGATAGCTTCTAATACCTGTTCTTTTTGCAGTGTATCAATTTTATTGACTACGAGGAATACCGGTACTTTCACGCGTTTTAATTGTTCAATGATGAAATTATCTCCTGGACCTCGTTTTTCATTACCTGCCACAACAAATAGAACGGCCTCTGTTTCCTTCAAAGATTCAATGGCTGCATCGACCATGAATTCACCTAATTTATGTTTTGGCTTATGTACGCCAGGTGTATCCATGAAAACGATTTGTTTTTCTTCATCGGTGTAAACACAAATAATGCGATTACGCGTTGTCTGTGCCTTATCGGATACAATGGCAATCTTGTCGCCTATCAAAGCATTAATCATGGTAGATTTGCCTACATTTGGTCGCCCTACAACGGCTACGAAGCCGGATTTAAAATGTTCTGCTTTATTCATTATATGGTTGATCCTCTCGTACATACCCTAAATTAGAAAGCACAAATTCTTCTTCTGTGCGCATTTCTTTTTTATCTTCATCGGTCATATGGTCATAGCCTAAGATATGCAAACAACTATGTGTTGTCAAATAGGCTAATTCCCGTTCAAAACTATGCCCGTACTCGACAGCTTGTTCATGAGCTCGTTCCAAGGAGAGTATCATATCCCCCAATAGGTGATGTTCCTCTTCACTACCTTCGTAATCGTCCCCTTCATTAAGGGCAAAGGACAATACATCTGTGGGTCTATCAATACCGCGATATTCCTTATTTAGTTCATGAATTTTCTTATTGTCGCATAGTAGAATGCTTAACTCATCATCTTCAAGTCCATACACGCGGCTCACTTCATCGCAAACCTTTTGTATAACCTCTTCAATCTTAGTATCTCGGACTATACCATCATCATAACTAATTTGTATATGCATAATTCTTATTCTTCCTTTGAAAGCTTTTGATGGTATGCATCATAGGCTTTAACGATGCGACCTACCAAATCATGACGCACCACATCTTGATCTGTAAAATACACCATATGAATACCAGACACGCGTTTTAATACCTTTTCTGCTTCATAGAGACCAGATGTCACACGCGGAGGCAAGTCAATTTGTGTTTTATCACCATTGACAACCATTTTAGAGTTATTACCTAAACGAGTTAAGAACATCTTCATTTGCTCTGCCGTCGTATTCTGTGCTTCATCCAAGATGACGAAGGCATTTTCTAATGTACGACCGCGCATGTACGCCAGTGGTGCCACCTCGATTGTGCCCCGTTCCATAAAGCGTTGTACTTGTTCAATACCAAACATTTCGTGCAACGCATCATAAAGCGGACGCAAATATGGATCCACCTTATCTTGTAATTCGCCAGGTAAGAACCCTAGTCGTTCACCAGCCTCTACGGCAGGTCGCGTCAAAATAATCTTATCTACATTGCGGTTCTTCAAGTAAAATGCGGCTAATGCAACAGCTAAGAACGTTTTACCTGTACCGGCAGGTCCAATGCCAAAGGTGATAGTATTCTTGCGAATACTGTCTACATATTGCTTTTGACCTTCCGTCTTTGGCGTAATGCTTTTACCGCGCATCGTTACGGACAAAGTATCCTCGAACATAGAGTGAAGGGCATCCCCTTTGCCATTCATCACCATCTTAGCCGCAATGCGAACTTGAGATTCTGTAATCGTACTGCCTTCTTTATAGAGGAAGACCAGTTCCTCTAATGTCCGATACAACGCCTCTACTTGAAGCTCGTCTCCTTTTATGACAACTGTATCACCACGAGATACAATATCCGCAGGAATGACTTCATTCATCATTTGTAAATATCTATTGTGTTGACCTAGTATAGATTGTGCTAAGTCATAGGTAGGAAAGGTAAATACCCGTTCGCTCATGCTTGTCCCCCATCTATAAATTTACGTACTGCTTTACCATTTAAATAATCACATAAATCGCCTTGATGTGCATCTAGTTCATCCATCATATCGTCAATTAAATCCTGTACACGCCACCAGCCCATAGACCAATTGGTAAATAATGTATTATCCTCTGGGGCACGACCCACTAATCGTTGTAACACGATATCTGGATGAAGATGGCGTAAAAACTGAACAACGCGCTCCGCATACTCCTCGGCGCTAATCAAGGTGATTTGACCTTCTTCATACCATTTGGCCATCAATGTATGTTTCACAATATATAGAGCATGTAACTTTACTTGGTCAACGCCAAGGGATGATAAAATTTTGGCCCCTTCAATGGTATCCTCCATCGTATCCCAAGGCAAATTAACAATCATATGTGTGGTCACATTAAATCCATAACGCTTAATGCGTAAAACCGCATCGATAAATTGCGCTAAATCATGGCCTCGATTGATTTTCTCAAGTGTATGATAATTAACGGTTTGCAATCCTAATTCAATGTAGATATCCTTATGAAATCGTTGTTGTATGTCCTGTAATACATCTAAATACTCATTAGAAATACAATCAGGTCTCGTAGCGATTGCAATCCCTACAGCTTCATCAATACAACCTTGTTCCATATAGGATTTAAAATCCTCAAGAGGTAAATAGGTATTACTAAAGTTTTGATAATAAGGTATAAATTTTTTAGCCTTATATTTAGGTCCAATGTGTGCAATATTTTCTTCTAATTGCATGCGCACCGTCATCCATGCAGGTCTATTTTCATAACCAGCACCGATTTCCCCACAGAATGTACATCCTCCAACACCAGCTGATCCATCTCGATTAGGACAGGTTAAAGGTAATGCAACAGGTAATTTATATACCTTTTCACCATATGTTTCTTTATAAAATTTTGACACCATCCGGTACCGTTTCGGTCTCGTTGTATCTGACATAACACTCCTCTATATCATTGTATGTTTTCAGGGCGAATGAATGGGTTCACCTCTTTATTCACATCTATAATCACTGTGAAATCCCCTTCTGGTATATGTTGAATTCCTAAATAGGTTGCTGTTTCACAGCTCATATTCATTTCCACATATTGCTGACGAATTTTACGCCATTCTTTAAATGTATAATTGGGAATAAATGTAGACGCAATCTCTTCGTTGCGCCAAAACGCTTCGCCTACTTGTAGCAGTTCCTTTGTTTGTTTAGGCAATCCTACTGCTTCACTGCGAACCTTACCGCGATAACTTACCAATGTATCGTATTGCAATAATTCTGCGGCTATCGTATCACCTTTTGCAAGGAAGAAACGATATAAGAATTCAATTTGGTCTATATCCTTAAGATTAACCTTATGATTACCTTCCTTAAGCCATGCACGTGTCATATCACAAAAATAGGTAAATGCATCCGTTTCACCGTGAATCAATTGTTGTCCGATATAGCCAAATGTTGTTCTAAATCGTTCACTATTATAAAAACGCTCAAATACATCTTCAAAATATTTCAAGAAACGTACATCATCATAAGGTAGTACATGCGTGCTTAGAACCTCATATGGAGCCAATGGATCTGCTACATACTTATATTCACGCATCCGTCGTACACCAGATCCTTTTAGCAATTTTAAGAATCCAATTTGTAATGCATGAGGTTGTAAGCTAAATAAATCGTTAAAAGATTGTCCAAACCGATTAAAATCCTCGTGAGGCAATCCTACGATAAGATCCATGTGAACATGCGTACGTCCTGCTTGAATAATAGGACGTATGGATTTTTGGATGTATGGCCAATCATTATAGCGATTGATAGCATCTAATGTTTTCTTATGCGTACTTTGTACACCTACCTCGATTTGAATGCGTCCAGGCGGCGTTTCACAAAGAATGTTAGTTTCCCACTCTGTCATAAGCTCTGGTTCCATTTCTAAGTGGAAATTCATATCTGTATCGCTGTCTCTCATGAACTCCATAAGGGGTCTATGATGATGAGGTGCACAGTTAAAGGTGCGGTCTACAAATTTTACTTGCTTCACACCATGATCAATAAACCATTGCAATTCTTCTAATGTCCTCTCTTGAGGAAAGAATCGTACAGTATTCTTATTGCCCGACAAACAGTACTGACAGGAAAAAGGACAACCACGAGAGGATTCATAATAAATAATCTTATGCTCTAAATCTTCCATATCTTCTTCTGTATATGGAAATGGTATAGACGATAAATCAGAAACCTCTACAGCCTCTAAAGATCCTAGAATACTACCATCCCTACGTCCTCTCACACCGGGAATCACAGGGTCTAATCCATCATTACCAAGCTGTAATGCCGTTACAAGATCATGGAATGCTTCCTCGCCCTCACCTTGTACAATATAATCGATATTCGGACATCGTTCTAATAATTCATCGGCTGTGAAAGAAACCTCTGGTCCGCCCAATACAATTTTAATATCTGGTCGTACGGCTTTCACCATATCCACCACATGCAAGGTCATTTCTATATTCCAAATGTAGCAGGCAAAACCTAGGACATCGATATCATGCTCTGTAATATCGCTAAGAATATGCAAAACAGGCATATTAATAGTATATTCCACTATATCGTATGCCTGTCCATGGGCTTCACCATAAGCCTTGAGATATCTCAAGGCTAGTGAAGAATGTATAAATTTTGAGTTTAATGTTGATAGAACTACGTTCATAGTACCCCTTTAGCATCATCGAATGGACTTGCCACCGTCTTGTCGTAATAGATATATTATACCATTAAAACAAGCCTAAGATAAAGGAGATAATAGCCCCTACTAGGATGACCACGCCAACGATGGACAAGATGATGCCGCCAAAGAATACGATAGCTGCTAAGATTGCAACTAATACAATAATCATAATGATACGGCTTATCCAACTAGAACCGCCAAAATGATATACCTTCACACGAGGGCCATAGTCTTGAAATTGCTCATACCCACTTCGGTCTTCTTCTTTTTGCGTAGGTGTAAATTCAACTTGTACAGTATCCCCTTCTTCATCAATGGTAACGCCATCAAAATCGCGACGCTCTGTATCGCTTAGGACACGTGTCTTAGTTTCTTGTTCTTTATTTTCATTCATTGTATTTTGGTTATTCATGATATATTCCTTATCACAAAACTATTAATCAATTTTATACAATTTATTATACCATAATAGTCATGGAAACAAAATATCCCCTATGGTAAATATACCATAGAGGACAATTCGTTTATACAATATTAAGATGAACTAAGTCAAGACAGTCTTAGTCGTTTAAGAATTTTTGTAATAATTGGTTAACCATACCAGGGTTAGCACGGCCTTTGGATTCTTTCATAACTTGACCTACCAAGAAACCGATAGCTTTGCCATTACCGCCCTTAAAGTCAGCCACTGGTTGTGGGTTATTAGCGATAACTTGTTTTACAATTTCTTCAATAGCGCCAGTATCTGTAATTTGAACAAGACCTTCTTCTTTTACGATAGCATCAGCATCCTTGCCGGATTCCCACATGGATACGATAACTTTTTTCGCAATTTTACCAGAAATGGTGCCTTTTTCAATAAGAGCAATCATACCAGCCAAGTTTTCAGGGCTTACCTTAGATTCACCAAATGTTAAACCGCTTTCATTGATCATCTTAGACAAGTCACCAAGCATCCAGTTAGCTACAGTCTTAGGATCTGCGCCAGCTTTCACAGCTGCATCTAAATAATCAGCCGTCTTACGAGCCATGGTAAGGATGGTTGCATCTTCACGAGACAAGCCATATTCGGATACAAAGCGCGCAATTTTAGCGTCTTGTAATTCAGGCAAAGATTGACGTACTTTTTCGATTTTTTCATCCGTAATTACGATTGGTACCAAATCTGGTTCTGGGAAGTAACGGTAATCGTTTTCTTCGTCCTTCTTACGCATGCCAAGAGTGATGCCTTGTGCATCGTCCCACGTACGTGTTTCTTGGTCTACTTTGCCGCCTGCTTCGATAAGCTTAGCTTGACGCAATGCTTCGTATTCAACAACCTTTTGAATAGCTGTTAAGGAGTTAACATTTTTAGTTTCTGTACGTGTACCAAATTCTTTGGAGCCACGAAGGCGTACGGATACGTTACAGTCACCACGCAAGGAACCTTCTTCCATACGACCGTCAGATACTTCTAAATATTGCAAAATGGAACGCAATTTTTCAACGTATGCTCTCGCTTCTGCACCGGATCGAATATCTGGTTCAGATACGATTTCAAGAAGAGGTACGCCTGTACGGTTATAGTCAACATTAGAAGAATTGGAATCGGAAATTGTATTGCCACTATGAACCAATTTACCAGCGTCTTCTTCCATGTGAATACGTGTGATACCGATGCGTTTAGTTTCACCATTTACTTCAATGTCTAAGTGACCATTCAAGCAAATTGGCAAATCGTATTGAGATGTTTGATAGTTTTTAGGCAAATCAGGATAGTAGTAGTTTTTACGGTCAAATTTGTTGAATTTAAGAATTTCACAATTCAACGCTAAACCTACTTTGATAGCAAATTCTACTACTTGTTTATTCAACACAGGCATAGCACCAGGTAAGCCGAGACATACTGGGCATACATGTGTATTTTGATCACCGCCGAATTCAGTGGTACAACCACAGAAGATTTTAGACTTAGTCTTAAGCTCTGTATGAACCTCTAAACCAACGACTGTTTCGTATTTACTACTCATAGAGAAACCTCCCCAGTTGGTGCTACTAATTGACAATCTGGACGTGCTTGTTCGAATGTGAAAGCGGCACGTAACAATGTTTCTTCGCCCATTGCAGGGCCCAATAATTGCAAGCCGATTGGCAAGTTATCGCTGCTCATGCCCGCAGGAATGCTAATACCAGGAATACCTGCTAAGTTAGCTGGAACTGTACAAATATCTTCTAAGTACATTGCTAATGGGTCATTGATTTTTTCACCAAACTTATACGCTGTGTTAGGGGCTGTTGGAGCCAATAATAAATCAACCTTGGAGAAGGCTGCATCAAATTCATTTTTGATAACGCGACGTACTTTAAGAGCTTTCAAATAATATGCATCGTAATAACCTGCGCTCAATACATAGGTACCGAGCAAGATACGACGTTGTACTTCTGGTCCAAAGCCTTCTGTACGAGTTTTAGTAGACATTTCTACCAAATTATCTGCAGGCACACGCAAACCATAGCTTACACCATCATAACGAGCCAAGTTGGAACTTGCTTCTGCCAATGCGATAATATAGTACGCAGACAAAGCATATTTTGTGCTAGGCAAGGAAACCTCAACGATTTCAGCACCTAATTTTTTATATGTTTCAATTGCTTCATCAATAGCCTTGCGTACTTCTGCATTAAGACCATCGCCAAAGAATTCTTTTGGTACACCAATTTTTAAATTCTTAACATCGTTCACAAGCGCTTTTGTATAATCTACACGTTCGCCAGGAATTGATGTGGAATCCTTAGGGTCATGGCCAGCAATGGCATTTAATACCAATGCAGCATCAGTTACATCGCGTGTAACAGGTCCAATTTGATCCAAGGAGGATGCAAAGGCAATCAACCCATAACGTGATACATTACCATAGGTAGGCTTCATACCTACCACACCACAGAAGGATGCTGGTTGGCGGATAGAACCACCTGTATCGGAGCCCAATGCCCAGATAGCAGAACCACTGGATACTGCCGCTGCACTACCACCAGAAGAACCGCCTGGTACGCATTCCAAATTCCATGGATTAGCAGTTTTAGCTAATGCGGAATTTTCTGTGGAACCGCCCATAGCGAATTCATCCATGTTAAGTTTACCTAAGCTAACCAAGTGATTAGCATGTAATCGTTCAATAACGGATGCATTATATGGAGGAATGAAATGTTCCAACATTTTAGATGCACATGTAGCAGGTTGATCTTTAATACAAATATTATCCTTAATAGCGCCAGGAATACCTGCTAATGGAGAAATAGCTTCACCTTTAGCAATTGCTTCATCTACAGCTTTGGCAGATGCTAATGCTAATTCGTGGGAATCAGATAAATACGCATGTACCTCTGGTTCCACTTTTGCTTTGTGACTAATCACTGCATTTGTTAATTCTACAGCACTGATTTCTTTGTTCACTAATTTAGTGTGTAATTCATGAATTGTTGCCACAGTGAAACCTCCTATTCTTGTACAACGCGTGGTACCTTAAAGTACCCATCTTCTTCAGGTGCATTAGACAATGCTAAATCGTGATCTAAAGAAGGTTTAGTTTCATCTTCTCTAAACACATTATGCAAAGGAACAGCATGAGCCATTACTTCTACATCATCTAATTCTAATTCATTTAATTCTGCTACATACGTTAAGATATCGGATAATTCCTTCTCAACGCTAGCCATTTTATCTTCTTTTACTTCTAATCGGGACAGTAAAGCGATTTTCTTAATTTCCTCTTGGCTGATTTTCATCGGTCCACATCCTTTCATATCTTTTAATTATAAAGCATATGACATATATTTTCAAAATAAAGGATTAGTTTTCACCTAAATCTTTAAGTAATTCTATAAATTCTTCTTCATTGATAACGCGAATACCAAGTTCATTCGCTTTTGTCAATTTACTGCCACTATCTTCACCAGCAACGACAAGTGTTGTTTTCTTAGATACGGACCCGGTCACCTTAGCGCCGTGTTTTTCTAATAGTTTACCCGCTTCGCTACGACCCATGACCTCGAGTTTACCAGTAAGAACAACGATTTCACCTTCCATTTCATTACCAGCTGCCTCTTGTACCTCTACATTCATTTTTAAACCAGCTGTAATCAAGCCATTGATAATTTCAATATGTTGAGGATCCTCACGATATTCGATAATGCTATCTGCCATGGTAGGACCAATTTCTTCTACCGCTACTAATTCATCTTTAGTAATAGTCAGGAATCTATCCATAGACTTAACTACGTTGGCAATCGTGCTAGCCGCTTTTGAACCTATAAGACGAATACCAAGGCCAAATAACACTCTGTCTAAGCCACGAGTTTTAGAATCAGCGATAGCTTTTACAAGATTATCTGCCGATTTTTTACCCATACGGTCCATACCCATAATGGATTCCGTAGTCAAATGATATAAATCAACTACATTGGTAATCAATTTTTCATTGATTAAATTTTCCACAATACTTGGGCCAAGTCCATCGATATTCATCGCATCACGAGATGCAAAGTGAATGATTTGTTCCTTTTCAATAGCAGGACAATGTTTATTAGTACAGCGAATGGCCGCTTCACCTTCGCGGCGTACTGCTGGACTTTCACAAACAGGACAACGATTGGGAATTGTGAAAGGAACCTCACTGCCCGTACGTTTTTCAGGCAATACACGAATGACTTCTGGAATGATTTCAGCCGCCTTGTGAATAAGTACATGGTCACCAATGCGAATATCTTTTTCTGTGATGAAATCTTGATTATGTAATGTAACACGACTCACATTAGTGCCGGATACAAACACAGGTTCTAATTCTCCAGTTGGCGTCAATACACCAGTACGTCCTACATTAATGGTTATATCTTTGACAACTGTTTCCACCTCTTCTGGAGGATATTTATAAGCCGTAGCCCACTTAGGGTCCTTTGCCGTCGAGCCTAACATCTCTTGATCATCAAAATCATTGACCTTTATAACCATACCATCTGTATCGTATGGCAGTTCATGACGTTTTTCGCCCCAATAATTAATAGCCTCAATAACTTCATCTACGGTATTACAAACGCGATAATGAGGATTTACGGAAAAATGGAAATTCTCCAACGTATGTAACAATTCCTCTTGCGTATGAATATTAGCACCACTTTCAGAACCGATGGCATAAGCAAAGAACGCAAGATTACGACTTGCCGTAATAGCAGGGTCTTGTTGACGCAAGGAACCTGCCGCTGCATTGCGAGGATTGACAAAGGTCGGTAACCCTTCTTCATCGCGTTCCTCATTGATACGCTTAAATTCGCTATGTGGCATGTACGCTTCACCGCGAATTTCGATAAATTCTGGCGCATTTTCTAGGTATAAAGGAATGGATTTGATGGTACGCACATTGGCTGTTACATCTTCCCCTACCTTACCATCACCGCGTGTGACGGCACGGACAAAGATACCATTTTCATAGTGCAAATTAACAGCTAAGCCGTCAATTTTCAACTCCACCACATAAGCCTTTGTTTGATGTCCCAATTCCTTCGTTACCCGTTGGTCAAAAGCACGTACTTCATCCGCACTAAATACATTGGATAAGCTGAGCATAGGTCTACCATGGACTACTTTTTCAAAAGGACCATCCGCCTTGATGCCCACCCGTTGTGTTGGAGATGATGGCACAATATATTCAGGATGCGCTGTTTCTAAATCAACGAGCTCACGATATTTTTGATCATATTCAAAGTCGCTCATGGTTGGCGCGTCTTTTACATAATATAAATACTGCGCATGAGTCAATTCTTTTTGTAATTGTTCTATTCTATCTTTAGGATTCATAGTTATCCTCTATATCATACAGTAATTGTTCTAACCTTTTTTTACCGGTGCAAACTTGGCCATAACTACCCGAACACCTTGTGTAGGGAATTCAATGGTCAACTTCATGCCAGCCCCTTCACCGGAAACATTGACGACCTTACCATTCCCCCATTTGCTGTGAATCGCAGTATCCCCAACCTTCCAATCAGCGATAACTTCATTGCGAATAATCGGTTTTGTTACAGGGCGACTAGCGACCGACATATGTCTTGGCACAGTTGGTTTAATATCATCAGGAGTTCTTCGTTTTGCACGTAAACTATCGACGAGTTCCGCTGGAATTTCATCGATGAAACGAGACGGTAAATAACTGCTAGTACGACCGAATACGGTACGGGTTGTAGCATTAGAAATATATAATTCCTTCTCAGCACGCGTAATTCCTACGTATGCGAGGCGTCGTTCTTCTTCGATTTCCTCTGGATTCATCAAGGTACGACTATGTGGGAATAAGCCCTCTTCTAAGCCACCAAGGAATACAATAGGGAATTCAAGACCTTTGGCAGCATGCAATGTCATCAAAGTAACCTTGGATTCTTCTTGTTCAAAGGAATCGACATCGTTTACTAATGCTACTTGTTCCAAGAAGTCTTCAACAGTCCCCGTTGGATTCGTATCTTGGAAATCCTTCGCCACAGATAATAATTCACCGATATTTTCTGCACGTGCTTGGTCTTGTGGGTCTGTACTTTCCTCAAGTTGAGCCAAGTAGCCAGTTCGATCAAGAATAGCCTCTAAAATATCAAGGACGGATTTATCATCCATTTCTGCAACAAGTGTAAAAATTAAAATGCCAAATTCTTCAAGTTTCTCTTTCGTTTTACCCTTAATGGTATCGACCAAGTGCAATTGTGTTAAGGTCATAAATAAGGAAGTACCATTTTCACGCGCATAATCTTGTAACTTAGAAACAGTAGTAGCACCTATACTACGCTTTGGTACATTGATAATACGCAACAAACTTAAATCATCGAACGGATTATATAATACGCGCAAATAGGCGAGCACGTCTTTAATTTCTTTTCTATCGTAGAACTTAGTACCACCCACCATTGTGTATGGCAAAGCACGTTTAATCAACGCTTCTTCTAGTACACGTGATTGTGCATTGGTACGATATAGGATGGCCATATCACCATAAGGTACGCCGTGAATATCGTGTTTTTTGACTATTGTATCGCCTATGAAAGCCGCCTCTTCATGTTCCGATTGGGCCGTAAAGTGCTGGATTTTAGCTCCTTCTACTTTATCAGTCCAAAGATTCTTTTCTGGGCGTCCTTCATTATTATCGATAACCGCATTTGCTGCATCCAAGATGATTTTTGTAGAACGGTAATTCTGCTCTAATTTAATGGATGTACAATTTGGATAATCCTTTTCAAAATCGAGGATATTTTGAATATCTGCACCACGCCATGCGTAAATACTTTGGTCAGCATCACCTACGACGGCGATATTTTTCCAATGCGATGATAACAAATAAGCCAATAAATATTGAGCATGGTTTGTATCTTGATATTCGTCAATCATGACATACTTAAATCGTTTGCTGTATTTTTCTAACACAGCAGCGTTAGATTGTAATAATTTAACGGCTACTAGCAATAAATCATCAAAGTCTAATGCATTATTTTTACGCAGCTCTCGTTCGTAGTACTCATAGACATCAGCTACCTTTTGTTGGTAAAAATCTCGTGCTTGTTTTCTATAATCAGAGGCAAACATCAATTTATTTTTCGCATCAGAAATAGCACTGATCATAGCACCTACAGGATAGTATTTATCGTCCAGATTGAGAGCCTTCAACGCTGCTTTTATAACAACTTGAGAGTCAGATGTATCATAAATTGTAAAATTACTGTTATAACCTAAAAAATTATCTAATTCGAAGCGTAAAAATTTAGCACAAAAGCTGTGGAATGTACTTAGCCAAATTCGATTAGCTACATCGCCTACAAGGCCTTCTACACGGCTTTTCATTTCCTTAGCCGCCTTATTGGTAAATGTGATGGCTAAGATTTCATAAGGATTTACACCTTGAGCTAGTAAATATGCTATACGTACAGTTAATACCTTTGTTTTCCCTGATCCTGCACCTGCTAAAATCAATAGTGGGCCTTCGGTATGTTGTACGGCTTGTTGTTGCTCCCGATTCAAGCCATCTAACAATGATTGCATGGTATCTCCTTATCTATAACATAAAATGAGTAATTATAAATGACCATCACATATAATAAAAACGTTGCAAGAGCAACGTTTTTATTACCATGATATGTCTATATCCTTTATTATTTCATAGCTCCTAAAATTGGAGGTACAATTTGTTTCTTACGGGACATTGTATTTGGTAAGAATACAGCATTATCTTTTACATCTTTACCAAATGCGTTAACTACAACAGATTCTACATCACCGCTATAGATCAATGTTGTGCTTTCATCAAGAATATTGGTAACCATAATATAGGATGCCGCATAGCCATTAGCTGTACGAAGAGCTTCTAGAGCTGCTACTAATTCAGCTTGTTTAGCCAATACATCAGTTGTATCCATAACGGAAATTTGACCGATAGAAATCGTTTGACCTGCTTCGGAGAATTCCTTCATATCAGTACGAACAATTTCATCGTTTGTTAAATCAGAAATATCTGCGCCAGCTTTCAACATTTCTAAACCATAGGATTCAATATCTACACCAGCGATGGCAGCTAGTTTATGAGCCATTTCCTTGTCTATTTCTGTACATGTTGGAGAGCGGAACAATACAGTATCAGAAATAATAGCAGATAACATTAAACCAGCAATATTCTTAGGAATTTCTTGATTATTTTCAATATAAAGTTTAGTCAAAATTGTATTTGTACAACCTACTGGTTCCATGCGAATGAATACAGGGCCATCAGTTTCGAAATCACCAATACGGTGATGGTCGATAACACCACACATATTCATGGATTTATAACCGTCGATGATTTGCTTGGATTCATTGTGGTCAGTTAAGTATAAATCACCACCATTAGGAGCGAACTCTTCCCAGTTTGTAACGATTTGTGGGTGTTCGAAACCGAAGTGTTCCAACGCGTATTTAGTTTCCTTATTCGCATCACCAGCACATACAGGCGTTGCAGGGGTACCCATTTGTGTTAACAAATTAGCATAAGAAATAGCAGAACAAATAGAATCAGTATCAGGGCTTTTATGACCAGCCACAAATGTTTTTACATCACTCATGTTTATACCTCTTTTATATAAATATTTCACAATATCGCCCAGGCGATAATTAAATCGTTTTAACTAGCATATTATACCATAAAACAGTCAAAAAAACACGCCTATAAGCTATGTTATAAGCGTGTTTTATTTGTGTTATGAAATTTGGATTTAGTGATTCTTTTTACGTTTTGTAAAGAATCCAGGACCAATCTTTTCAATAATGATGAAAAGCATTGGAATGATAAAGATACCAAAGAATGTAGCGGTTGTCATACCTGCTACTACCGTGATACCCATTGATGTACGAGCACCAGAACCGGCACCAGTAGAAATTGCCAATGGCAATACACCAAAGATGAATGCAAATGATGTCATCAAAATTGGACGCAAGCGAATCTTAGCCGCTTCGATAGCCGCATCGACGATATCCATACCGCGTTCATCTACACGAATCTTCGCATACTCGATGATCAGAATGGCGTTCTTCGCCGCCAAACCTACCAAGGTTAATAAACCGATTTGCATGTAAATATCATTTGCTAATTGGAATCGACCGGTAAAATTCAACAAGAATGGTACTAATGCAGCACCAATCATACCAGATGGTACGGAGAATAATACAGCAAATGGAACTTTCCAGGATTCATACAATGCAGCAAGAATCAAGAATACAAATGTCAAGCCAAGACCTAGAATCAACATGGTTTGTGATCCAGCCTTCAATTCTTCGCGGGATTGATCGCCCCAATCATAGGTATAACCAGCTGGCAATGTTTTAGCAGCTGCATCCTTCAATGCTTGAATTGCATCACCAGAAGCATATCCTTGAGCCGCAGAGCCGCCAATTTTAACGGCCATAGCATTATCGAAACGCGTGATGGATGAAGGGGTTGACGTCTTATCTTTCGTAATGTAGTTAGCAATAGAAACCATTTGACCCTTACTATTACGAACAGCAAGCATATTCAAGTTGTCAGCATTTTGACGGAATTGATCTTCTGCTTGAACAACAACCTTATAGTTCTTACCATACGATGTATAATCATTAACTTGAATACTACCATAGAAACCTTGCAATGCAGTGAAGATATCAGTGAGTTGAACACCATCTTGAGCAGCCTTATCACGATTGATTTCAAATTGTAAGGATGGGGTTGATGTATTAAATGTGGTATACACTGTTTGAATAGCCGGATTAGTTCTAGCTTCTGCCATAAATGCCTGAGCCCGTTCCGCCATTACCTCAGCACTATCACCAGCTTTATTAATGATATACATTGTAAAGCCACCAGTGTTACCAAGGCCTGGAATGGATGGAGGATTCAAAGCTACTACACTGGCTTCAGGTACATTCTTCGCACCAAAGCCAAATACTGCACCCACCATAGCATTAACAGATTGATTAGATGATTTACGTTGATCCCAATCTTTTAATACCGCAAAGGAAACACCAGCACTAGATTTTTGAGAGCCCCCTAAAAGGTCAAACCCAGAAACAGTAAATACTTGTTCTACATTATCTTTAATGCCCGGTGTTTGCTCTAAGAAATCTTTGATTTTATCAAGAGTTTCCACGGTACGAGCAGACGTTGCTCCTGGTGGTTCATTTACAGCAATAAGGAAATATCCACTATCTTCTGCAGGTACGAAACTTGTAGGTAAGAAATGGAATACGATACCTGTACCAGCAGCAAAGACGAGTAATGTAATAACGGTTAAGCTCAGACGATGGCTCAACCGAGCTAACACCTTACCATACCAATCACTAAAACGTTCAAGGCCACGATTAAATTTATTGAGTTGACGATGAACAAAGTCTTCACGTTCATTTTGTACATGTGGTTTTAACATCAATGCACACAACGATGGTGTCAAAATTAACGCAACAACTGCGGAAATCGCCACAGAAACGGCAATTGTTAAGGCGAATTGCTTATATAAAATACCGGTCATACCACCCATAAATGCAACAGGTACAAACACGGCGGCTAATACAAAGGCAATACCAACTACTGGGCCTTGTACATTTTTCATAGCCGCAATGGCAGCTTCTTTTGGAGATAAACCATTATATTTTAACTCATATTCAACAGCCTCTACCACTACGATAGCATCATCGACGACAAGGCCGATAGCCAATACCATGGCAAACAGTGTTAATGTATTGATGGAGAAATCTAATAATACAAACGCGCCAAATGTTCCTAGTAATGATACAGGTACTGCAATCATCGGAATCAATGTAGAACGCCAAGATTGCAAGAATACATACACTACGATGAGTACGAGCAATAAAGCTTCAAAGAATGTATGCTCTACTTCATTAATAGAGGCACGTACGAATTTCGTATTATCTACGACTTCGTGATATTCCAAATCTTGTGGGAAAGACTTAGACTGTTCTTGCAATATTTTTTGAACATTTGAAATCGTCTCTAAAGCATTTGCATCATTTTGTAAAGAAATGGCAAAACCAGCAGACGGACGATGTTCAACAAATAAAATCTCACCAGATGGAGCATTTGGATCGCGATATGAAGACTTAGCGACAAAATCGTACCCTTTTGCGCCCACATCAATACGAGCTATATCTTTTAAATGTAATACAGTACCATTAGAGTTCTTGATAACAATATTACCAAATTGTTGCTCTGTCACTAGACGGCCATCAATTTTAATTGGATACTGGAATGCTTGTTCTCCATTGGTAGGATTTTTACCAACTGTACCAGCCGCAGCTTGTACGTTTTGGCTTTTAATAGCAGATGTTACATCAGACATGGTAATGCCTAATTTTTGCATCTTGCTAGGATCTAACCAAATGCGCATTGCATAGTCAGAACCGAATTCTTGAACGGAACCAACACCTTTTACGCCCTTAATGGCATCCATCAAATAGTTTGTACCATAGTTTTTAAGGAATGTACTATCAAAGGTACCATTTGGAGAATTCAAGGAGAAAATATACGCCATATCGCCAGAGGATTTTGTCGTTGTTACACCAACTTGTTGGACCTCTGAAGGCAGTTGAGCTAGCGCCGCTTGCACACGGTTTTGGGTATTAACCGTATCCATATCGGGATCACTACCTTGATTAAACTGTAATGACAAAGAATATGTACCAGTACTAGCACTATCAGATGTCATATAGTCTAAATCTTGAACGCCTACAATTTGAGACTCAATTACACTGGCTACAGTATCATTCAGTACTTGAGGCGTAGCACCTGTATACATGGTACTAACACGTACACTTGGTGGTGAAATTTGTGGATATCGAGCTACCGGAAGATTAACCATTGAAAGCAAACCGATTAATGTAATCATGATGGCAATAACAATGGCAAAGATAGGTCGATTAATAAAGAATTTCGACACGTCTTACCTCCTATTGTTTAGCTGTTTCAATTTGTGTTTTAGACAATTCAGTGGCTTGTACCTTTGCACCATTTTTAACCTTAGTTAAACCATCTACAACGATTTCATCACCATTTACAAGACCAGATTTAACGATTGTGAAAGCCCCTGTAGTGCCACCAAGTTCAACAGCCTTTTGAGATACTGTTCCATCTTGACCGATGACATAGACAAAGTTTTTATCCATAATTTGTAAAATAGCTTTTGTAGGTACCAAAATGGCATCCGTTAATTTTTCACCAGGAGAAATAACGGTAGCAAACATATTAGGTAACAATAAATGGTCAGGATTAGGGAAGGAAGCTTTCAAAATCAACTTACCTGTGGAAGGATCTAATGTTCTTGCCGCTTGAACAACAGAACCTACTTGATTATATTCCTTGCCATCAGCTAAGCGTAATTTTAAATTAAGACCGCTGTTTTCATCACCAGAACGAGTAGCCATGAATTCAAGATACTCTTGTTCAGTCATGCTAAATTCAACAAAAATAGGATCTACAGAATCGATGGTTACCAATGTCGTAGAGCCAGCATTAACAAATGTACCTATATCAACAGCATCCATGCTCAATGTGCCGGAATATGGTGCATAAATGATAGTGTCACCCAAGTTATCTTGCGCAATCTTCAATGCTGCTTGTTGTGCTTCTACAGCTGCTTTAGCTTGTTCTGCAGCAGAACGTTGAGTGTCTACGCGTTGGCGTGCAATCGCGTCTTGACTTGCCAATGTTTCATAACGACCTAAATCAGTTTCTGCATTTTGATAATCTGCATTAGCTCTTGCTACATTAGCTTCCGCTGTTGCTACATTGGATTCATATTGGCGAGAATCGATGCGATATAAAGGTTGACCAGCTACTACTTGGTCCCCACCTTTAACAAATTTTTCCACCACATAACCAGTAACACGAGCATGTACAGCCACAGAATTTTCTGCCTTAACCGTACCCGTATAGGTTTGATCAACTTGTGCGTTTTGCGATACGATTTTATACGAGTTTACCGCCACATCAGCTGATTGCTGTTGTTGGCTACCACAGCCTGCCACCAGTAAAGCAGATACTGCTAATACTGCTAACATGCGTGAATATCGAGACTTCATTACATGTACTCCTTTTCATAACACTAAATTTATAAGATCCAAATTCATAAATATCTCAATATATTGTACTTTATTCCGATTAGATAGTCAAGATTTCTATGTCCTATAAACCTAGATAAAATCTATATTTATATGCATTTAATGGTGTGCAATTTCACACCATATTTTGTTGACTTTCATAAAAATTTGTGTACAAAGCAAAAAATACCGAAGACTCAGTATCACTACACGATACTAAATCTTCGGTATGAATCATCTCATGGTGGAGATGAGGAGAGTCGAACTCCTGTCCAAAAGCGTTGCCATATAGACTTCTCCGAGCACAGTCTATGATTTAAGTCTCAAGTACCTATCGCTCACAGACAAACTACAGTACTCCAGTTCATGTTGTCTCGCCTAATTCATATGAACGACTAAATTAAGCCAGCCTACAGTTTGACGTCCGTTCACACTTGGTAGGCACAAGTATGAGGGACGTAGCTTATGCAGCTAATGCAAAATTTTCTTCTGCGTTTAAATGTTTTCCCACCGTTTAACGGCCCAATGGAACGCCGACTCGCTATCTATACCACACTCGCCCCTGTCGAAACCTTTACATCCCCATGGGTTTGTTGGTTTATCTATCATACCCCTAATGTATATTCATGTCAACTAGTAATTCATGCAGCGTTTGCGCTACATAATCAAGTTGTTCTTTACTATGAGCGGCTGTAACTGTCATGCGTAGCCGACTTTCACCAACAGGAACCGTAGGAGGTCGAATCGCTGTAATAATAATACCGCGTTCTTCTAACTCACGGGCCAATGTTAAAGCTCGATCATTCTCGCCTACCACAATTGGGAATATAGGCGTTTCGTCATCACAATCAATGCCCATAGCCTGTAATTTATGTGCCATATACACAGTGTTTTCACGTAATGTATCGACCACAGATGGTTCATCATGTACAATTCGTAGGGCCTCTAAAGCCGCACCGATATCCGCCGGGGACAAAGCTGTAGAAAATATAAAGCTACGACTATAGTTAATCAGGTATTCTATCAATTCCTTACGTCCCGCCACGTAGCCGCCAACAGAACCTAAGGCCTTGCTCAAGGTACCAAGCTGTACATCTACATCGGTAAGACCAAAATGATGAGCCGTACCTCGCCCATTTCCGATGACACCGGTCGCATGCGCATCATCTACCATAAGAAGAGCATTATATTCCTTACTTAACTCATACAGCCTATCTAATGGTGCAATATCTCCATCCATACTAAATACACCATCAGTAATGATCATTTTATACGCAGATTTATAATTCTTAAGAATATATTCAGCATGTTCTACATCTTTATGTTTATACCGCTCAATATGAGCTCCACTGAGACGACACCCATCGATGATACTAGCATGGTTTAATTCATCACTAATGATGACGCTATGTTTATTCATCAAGGCCGTAATCGTACCAACATTAGCCATATAGCCTGTATTAAACACAAGTGACTGTTCCGTTCCTTTAAAATTGGCTATAGCGATTTCTAATTCCTTAAACAATGGAAACGATCCTGATGTAAGTCTAGCACCACCAGAACCGGTGCCATATCGTTGAATTGCTTGCATAGCCGCTTGTTGTACTCGAGCATCATGAGTAAGTCCCAAATAATTATTAGATGCCATCATGATATATTCACTATCATTGCGTTTTACACGTACTGCATCTAAGGACTCGTAGGTCTTAATCGTTCTTTTATTTTGTTCTTGCTCCTTAGCCTCTAGTTTTTTTTGAAAGTCTTGATAATAATCCATGCTACCACCGTACCAATACTGTTGTATTCTCTAAATAATCAACAATTTCACGAATAGGCCTATTGGTATCTACAAAAAATACACGGCCCCCGATAGGATTTCCCATTTCTTTCATATTCGGAATGCGATGATATATGCCATTACATGCTACATACCCCACTGTATAATCTGGATCGTCGGACCAACAAAGTTCACCTACAATACCAGGACATGACTGCACCTTTGTGGCTAATACTAGTGCTTCACGCATATGCACATTCATAGATCTTGTTTCGTTGCCACACGCATCCATATGACTTACGCGAACACCACGCATAGTGTCTTGATCCAATCGCACACCTGTATTTGCATCCATCAGAATAGCACCACGCATATTACCTGGTAATTGGCCTAGTTCTGTGAAAGCATTTTCTACGGCCTTATGCGCCACTACTGACTGTAATAACTCTTTTGCTAATTCATGCGATTCTTTTACAGACTCAGTCTGATGTTCATCGATAGCGATGCAATCAACGTAAGCAATATCTTCATCGTGAACCGCATCTATACGAATATTTATAAAATCTGACTTACCTTTACTATGATGCAATGCACGATGAATTAAAGAGGCCGCTACAGATTCTAAATCACTTTCCTCTACAATGCGTTCAGCACCTGATATATGACGGCCCCCTTCTTCATGAGGTCCCCCTTCTGCACCACGCATGCGAATACTGTATAACCCCATCATCACACGACCTTTCGAGGTACACTATGCGTAGCAGCGGATATAACCTTTTTAAATACAGCAGTCATAATTGGCGCTACAACAGCAGTAAAAATCATTCCAGGTACAGCTAGCATAACCATAGCTAGAGCTCCTTTACCAACATAGACGGATAGAGTTAATCGAGCTACCGTCGAAGCAATAGGACCGCTTAGGATTACACCAAGCATATGATTTTTGCAAATCCACAATAAGAAACCCACAACTAATCTAAACTGCATAGCAATAGCAACACTTAGAAAATTTTGTGTTCCCAATGCCAACCCAATAAGACTGGATAAACAACCACTGATGATATACTTTTTAAACCCAAAAGCCGCACAAATTGCCACCGCTAATGGTGCCGATAACTGGAACTCAATGCCCGGCACAAGATTAGGAATCTTGATAGCTCCCAAGATTGTAATCATAGCAGTTAAAATACCGATTTCTGTGATTTGACGAATTTGACTCATAGTATTCACCTCTTCATGTACTTACATTGTCAACTATATAAATCACACTTTGTTTACATTATAAGAAAATATGTGATTTTTATCAACTTATATTTTGTATTAAGTTAACAATATGCATAAAAATAAGGGACTGTAAAACAGTCCCTTAACCATATTTAGAAATTGATTGTATTAAACACTTGTAATACAGAGCCATAATAAGAATTAAAATCTGCTGTAAAGTATCCGCCATTGTACAAGGCATTGATATACGAATACAGAGATGTAGCATTTGTCATGCCATCTTCTCTATAGTATGTCAAATAATTGCCAAAATAGTTGGCAAAATCAATAAAATCCGTAAAATGTCTCCAGCTGCCATCTGATGCTGTAACACCACCAAGATTATGATGTGTTGCTTGTAGTTGAGATGTAAACCCACCTGTTTCAATATACCATTGAGTATATATAAATTTAGGATCTACATGCACTCCGTTTTCAGCTGCTTTTTGAGCTGATATTTTTGCCAAACTATAAAAGTATTGATTAACTTCCACTAAACATCCTCCTATTATATATCAGTATTTTTGTTGTTCTTTCAAACGCTTAGCAATGTCACGCTTTGCATCCCGTTCTGCCATATCTTGGCGTTTATCGTACAATTTTTTGCCTGTTACAAGACCAACCGTTACCTTCACATAGCCACGGCTAAAATGAAAGTTCAACGGAATCAAGGAGAATCCCTTTTCTTTCACTTGTTGGAATAATTTTTTTATTTCCGATTTATGCATCAATAGTTTACGTGTTCGCTCAGGCTCATGATTAAAGCGATTGCCCTGTTCATAAGGACTGATATGAACACCGTAGAGAAGCATTTCGCCCTTATCAATGCGGATAAAGCTATCCTTAAGATTTAATTTACCTTGGCGAATTGATTTAATCTCTGTTCCCGTCAATGCGATGCCCGCTTCATAGGTTTCATGAATATTAAAATCATGACGTGCCTTGCGGTTATCTGCAATTAATGATGGAGCATCTTTCTTTGCCATAGTCACCTCACAATAGGTATTAATATTTTTATTATCGTTTACGTTTCTTTACTTTTTTCTTAGACCCTTTATAGTCTTTGCGTCCCTTTTTTTGCTTTGTAACACTAGATAAGCCAGAATATCGTTCTCTTCGTTTAGAAGACTTGCTATGTCCCTTGCCTTTTCGTTTAGATTGTTTAGAGATACCAGAACGCCCAAACGGTTTCTTTTCTCTTACCCCTACATAATCTTCGGAATTCTTCATCATTTCTTGAATTCTCATAAGATTATCCACTTCGCCAAGTACGAAATCGATTTGACGTTTTTCTACATCAGCTTTCACCAATGTCACCATTACCGTATCACCTAAATGATAGATTTGACCCGTACGCTTGCCAACTAATAGGAAATGTTCTTCATCGTAAAAATAGTAATCATCAGTCATCATATTCATATGAACAAGACCATCGATACCATTATCTAACTCTACAAACATACCAAAGGATGTGATGCTAGATATTTTACCCTCAAAGACTTCGCCAATAAATGGAACCATATATTGGGTTTTCTTTAAATCGACTGTGTCGCGCTCAGCAGCTACAGCCACTTGTTCACGTTCTGAAGAATGGACAGCAGCACGTTCTAAAAATTCTGTTTTAGTATCGCGGTGTGCATATCCATCAGGCCATCCCATATCAGCTTTTAATAAGCGATGTACCATGAGATCTGGATATCGTCTAATAGGCGATGTAAAGTGTGTGTAGCATTTCGACGCCAACCCAAAATGACCTGCATTATCGATGCTATATTTAGCTTGTTGCATGGAACGCAATGTCATGATTTGAGCCACTTGTTCAATATCCGTGCCCTTAACAGCATCTAAAATATGTTGGAACACGCGTGGCTCTAATTCATCAAGATGTAATCGAATATCTTGACCTAAATAATTGAGTACCTTTTGATACATACTCATCTTTTCTTCGCTCGGTGTTTCATGGATACGATATACACTCGTACGGTTTGTATTCTTTAGATGAGTAGCTACCGTTTCATTAGCTATAAGCATACATTCTTCAATAAGTCGTTCCGCTAATGTACGGTCGCGACGTACAATGCGCAATGGTGTGCCTTCTGTATCTAAAAGCACCTTATATTCAGGGAAATCAAAATCCAGTGCACCACGACGACGGCGCATATCATTTAAAGTTTTTGCGATGTCGGATAAATTGTGAATCATCGGCATAAGAGGTGCCAAGTCATCAGGAATAATATCTTCGGTTAATGCTTTATAAATCTCTTTATAACTGCAACGGCGATTCACATGGATGATAGATGGTTGAATCCGATAATTAACTACCTTACCATGTGTATCAATTTCCATCATACAGGTCATGGCATACCGATCTTCGCCAGCATTTAAGCTACAAATACCATTGGATAGTACCTCTGGTAACATAGGGATAACTCTGTCTACTAGATAGACAGATGTACCGCGTTTATAGGCTTCTCTATCGATAGCCTTTTGTGACACTACATAATGGCTTACATCGGCAATATGTACACCTAGTTCATAGTTACCATTATCGAGTTTACGACCACTGACTGCATCATCTAGGTCCTTTGCATCTTCTCCATCGATGGTAACCATTGGCACGTCGCGTAAGTCCCAACGTTTAGGATCATCTGTAATGGTCGTGTTGATATGTTGACTCGCTTTCACAACATCTTCTGGAAAAGAAAATGGCAAGTTATAATTAGCCATAATACAGTTAATATCAAGGCCTACGTCACCTTTATAGCCCAATACTTCTGTAATGACACCTTCTGGTTTCTTATCGCCTTCTGGCCATTTGATAATTTTTACAAGCACCTTAGCACCACTACGAGCATCTAAGGTATTATGTAAGTCAACGTAAATATCTGTTCCCAATCGTTCATCATCAGGGATGACAAATCCAAAGGAATGCTGTCTATCATAGGTACCTACAACAGTTTCATTAGCTCGTTCTATGACTTCAGTTATAACACCTTCTCGTTTATGGCGTGAATCACGAGATGTGATAATACGTACACGAACCTTATCATTATGCATAGCAGTGCCCTTATTTTGTTCTGCTATATACACATCCTCTTCATCAGGAGCAGTAATAACAAATCCAAAGGATTTTCTATATCCCTTGTAAATTCCTTCAATAAATTCTGTATCATTATTATAGGCATATACATCTTTTCGTATAAAGCTCAAACGCCCCTCTTTTAATAGTTCTCTAGCAGCATCCATAAAGGCATCCAATTCACGGCCGCCCTTAATATGACAATCCATAGCAGCATCATCGATATGATACGTATGGGGATAAATAGATTTATAAAACGCTAACACTTTTTCTTTCATATAAACACCTCCTTTGCATAATATTTATATATGCTGAAAAAAAGAAAAGCCTGCTAGGCAGGCTTTCAAATTAGAATTGGTTAATCATTGCCCCTAGAACTAAGCTCAACACAGCAAAGATAATACCTAAAATGATTGTACAGCGAGATAAGAACCCATCTAAGCCGCGTTCTTTACCGCCGAATGTAGAATCTGCCGCACCAGAAACGGCGCCGCCCATACCAGAACTCTTACTAGTTTGAGCAATTACAACAACAATCAATAAAATGGACACAATGATTTCTAAAACCATCAAAAAATTTGTCACAATAGTCATCCTTCCTGTGTAGGAGCATCTAATACACGATGTTCCAAAAACTTCTCTAATTTACGTTTAACCCTTTGTAAAGCATTATCAATCGACTTGATGCTACGATCAGTACCTTTTGCCATCTCCTGATATGATTTACCATCTAAATAGCCTTCTAACACTTGCCACTCTAAATCACTTAAAATATGTCCTATGTTTTTTTCTATATCATCTAGCTCTTCTTGGCTAATAATGAGGTCCTCTGGATTTGTACTTCGTGCTGATGAAAGCATTTCTAACAAGGTCCGTTCAGACTCTTCTGTATACACAGGTTTATTTAAAGAAATATAAGAATTGAGTGGTGCGTGTTTTTGACGCGTCGCAGATTTTATGGCCGTAATAATTTGCCGTGTAATACATAGTTCTGCAAATGCCCGAAAAGAGGCTAATTTATCATGTCTAAAATCACGAGTAGCCTTATACAAGCCAATCATGCCTTCTTGAATGATATCATCTCGATCGGCACCTACAAGAAAATAGGTACGCGCCTTAGCGCGCACAAAATTTTTATATTTATTGACTATATAGTCGATTGCAAACTCATTTTGCTCTTGTTGAGCTATGACCACAACTTGCTCATCAGTCATTTCTTTGAAATTGTAATCGGACTGTTGCATATGAAAATTGTTCATAGGTCCTCCATACAATCACATATTGTAGAAATACCAATATATGTTATTATACTTGAATTATATATGTTCTGCAATATTTATGAAATAGAATGTACTTCATACTACTACAGCAGGTCTATCTGTTGTGCTTACTTTGTACCTCTCCGTATAGCTTCTAATTTTTTAGCCACATCGGGATCTAAGTGGTCATATACCTCATTTCTCCTGAGTACCATTTGGTCACGATGATGTTTATGTGTATATTGCAAGCGTTCCTCTTGCTTGGCAAGACGCATATCATTTTGCAATTCTCTTGCTGGAATCCTAAGTCCACCAGAGCCTAATATTTGATTTTGTTCAGCCCCGTCAGAAGTAACGACGTATACATTAGTATACTTACCTTGGCGCAAGAATACTTCTCGTTCAATAAAAGAATCTGCCGTTTCACCATCATCGGTATATACTTCTATAAACCCTTTAGTGATTTCTTCGATACTCGCTATCGACTTAGTATATTTACCATCAAACACGAGTATAACCTCATAGCCTTTAAATTTACCATAGTTTAAAAGCTGATTACGTAATTCCATTCGAGCGTGTTCCAAGGATTCATTAGCCAGTTTTTTTAAACTTTGCCATGCGAAGATAACATTATACCCATCGACGATTAAAATATCCTTTAACATGTAGCACCTCTATTTTACCTTCATAGTCCGTTGTCGAACTGCTTCATACATGAGAATAGCAGCTGCTACAGATGCATTTAAAGAATTTAAATTACCATACATAGGGATGGTAACTAGGAAATCACAAGCTTCTTTTACGACACGACTAATCCCCTTACCTTCATTTCCAATAACAAGGACGGTAGGTATCGTTAAATCGGTTTCATACAAGGTACGGTCACCTTCCATATGAGCACCAAGAACCCAAAAACCTTGCTTTTGAAGCTGTTTAATCGTTTGTGTAACATTGCCAACTTGAACAAGGGGAATTTGTTCCACTGCACCAGCAGATGTTTTGGCAACCGTTGCGTTAATTGGTGCATTATGACGTTTGGGAATTAAAACCGCAGTAGCTCCCACACATTCAGCGGTCCGGATAATAGCCCCCATATTATGAGGATCCTCTACACCATCCGTTAAGATAAGCAATGGATTCTCATGATTCGACTCTTGCAGTACTTCTCCAAGGTCTTTGAATTCTACAGCATTAACAAATGCAATAACACCTTGATGAGGTACATCCGTTTCATATCGATTCATCTGTTTAACAGGTGTGGGACGAACCTCTATCCCCTTGGATTTCGCTAGACCCACGATGTCAGATAAACCCGTTTTAATTTTATCGTCACTCACTAAAATGCGTTGTATAGAACGGCCTGCTTTTAATGCTTCCTTTACGGCATTTCTGCCTACAATATAATTATCCATGTGAAAGTCCTCTTAATGTAATAGAATAGGCCTCTTTCATCAATTCATTAAGTCGATCCTGCTGACCTGTTTCATATAAGAAACCAAGGACTGCTTCAAAGGCGGTACTATTTCGATATTCCCGTACAGAACTACTCTTAGGTACATTGACATTACTATTTCGAGCTCGTCTAGCAATTGTTTGTTCATCCTCTGTAAACATTGATTCTAATTGTTCCAATACTTTTGACTGAGATTTTGCACAAATAAATTCAGTTACCAATGTATGTAGAATCTGAACCCTCGAAATACTCATTTCTACAACGCGTTGTCTAATGTACATAGAATATACAGCATCACCAATATAGGCCAACATAACAGCATCTGAAGCTAAAACTTCAGATGCTGATTTAGATACAAAAGAATGGTCCTCCGTATCTAAGAGTATTAATTTTTTAATAGCTTCTTGTTTCAGAAATTGAAATTGCTTAAATTTCACGCTTTTTCCACCGTGCTCCTGCAGGAGAATCTTCAATAGTAATGCCAATTTCAGCTAATCGGTCGCGAATACAGTCGGCAAGAGCCCATTGCTTTTGTTCACGGCATGCTTGACGAACAGAGAGAATAACATCCATCAATTGTTCGTATTCTGCTGCGTCAGCACCAGTATTACCTTCCCAAGCTTTTTCTAATACGCCAATGACCTCTGTCATAAATTTGAAGATACGTTTTACCTCTGCGATAGCATCTTGGCAAACAACGCCTTCTCTACCTGTTACAACTTGATAGTAAATATTAATTTCCTTAGCAAGACCAAACATACTAGATGTAGCTAATGCAGTATTAAAATCATCGCTCATAGCGGCTTCGAATTCTTCTTCATATTCTTTAGCTTTTTCTAATAAACGTTGAGCATCATCACAAGGGCCCGCTTCACATTTTTCAAGATATAAAAGATTTTCGATAGCAGTGCCTAATCGTTCCAAAGATTTGTTAGCTTCTTCTAAACGTTCATCGGAGAAATCCAATGGACTACGATAATGTGTGCTAAGTAAGAAGTAACGCAAAGCATCTGGACTATATTGTTCCAAAATATCTTTCACCAAGAAGAAATTGTTCAAGGATTTAGACATTTTTTCGGAATTAATCGTAATGAATCCATTATGCAACCAGTATTTTACAGAAGGATGATGACCAGAACAACCTTCAGATTGAGCAATTTCATTCTCATGATGAGGGAAAATCAAATCACTACCACCACCATGGAAATCAAATTCTTCGCCTAAATATTTTTGGCTCATAGCGGAACATTCAATATGCCAACCTGGACGACCGTTGCCCCAAGGGCTTTCCCAGAATGGTTCACCTGGCTTGGCAGCTTTCCAAAGTGCAAAGTCCATAGGGTTCTTTTTACGACCATCTACTTCAATACGAGCGCCTGCTTCCATATCATCTAATGTACGACCAGACAATTCACCATAATGATCAAATTTTTCTACGCTAAAATACACATCGCCATCTAACTCATAAGCATAACCCTTATCGATAAGAGTCTCAATCATTTTAAGGATATCAGGGATATGAGTAGATACGCGTGGGTATACATCGGCACGTTCTACGCCGAGTGCATCCATTACTTCAAAATAGCTATCGATATAACGATTAGCAATTACGTCCCATGCCACGCCTTCACCATTAGATGTATTAATAATCTTGTCGTCTACATCAGTGAAGTTTTGTACATACGTTACTTTATATCCTACATGTTTCATGTAGCGACGAATTACATCCCACGTTACAAAAGGACGAGCATTACCAATATGAGGATGATTATATGGTGTCACACCACAAACATACATCTTTGCTTCACCTGGTGTTACAGGAGTAAATACCTCTTTTTGGCGCGTCATTGTATTATAAACTGTAATTTCTCTCATCGATACTGATGCCTCCATATTCGAAAAATAAAAAAGAACCCTCATCTCATACAGAGACGATGGTCCGCGGTTCCACTCTGTTAGGCACCAATGTGGTACCCACTCATCGCATAACGGCGCGTCACCGGACAAACCTACCTATAATCGGAATGTCAGCTCATGAATGCATTTCGTCTACCTATCCTTAAACCCTCCCACCATCGGTTCTCGCTAAAAAGTTAGTTGTAGAGTACTTCTTTCAATCTTAGCTTTTAATGTATACCTATATTAAGATATAAAATAATTTTACCAATAATGCTATATAATGTCAATAATTACAAGAAAAACCTCCATCTTCAAAACCATTGAATATGTCCCTTTATCAAGGGAATTAAACATATTAAGGATTATGAAAATGGAGGTTTAACTATATATTTTATTGAAATATATTATCAATTATAAATTATTAGAACGATTTACTTAATAAGTTAATGACTAAGCTTGTTCTAACTTCTCTTTATCATCATGTTTGCGGCAAATACCGGCAAAAATAGAGCCTGTAAAATTATGAATAATCGAGAAAACAGCACCCGCTACCGCTGCTTGAGGTGTGAAATGTTTCATCGCTAGTGAAACGGATAATGCAGAGTTTTGCATAGCCACTTCAATTTGCATAGCACGACGAGATGATACATCGATGTTAAGAATTTTACAAATAAAGAATGTAACAACGTAGCCACTCAAGTTTTGTACTAAACAAGCTACAAAAATGATGAGACCTGTTTCAGCAATTTGTTTTTGGTTAACCGCTGTTACGGCTGCTAAGATAAGTAATACTGCAATAGCTGCTATGGTAGGACATACAGATTTAACAGGTTCAATTTTAGATCCAATAAAGTAATTCAATACAATACCTAAAATGATTGGAACCAATACGATTTTAACAATGGAAATGTTTTATTATTTAGTTAAAGCACCTACATTGTCTAAATGATGTAAGCATTTTTCTTTACCAAGCAATGTAACGATATTGTTTAAGTCAGGACCATGCATTTGACCAGTCAAGGCAACACGCAATGGCATGAATACAAATTTACCTTTCAAAGCAGTTTCTTTCATAACAGCCTTGATAGCCTTTTTAACAGCTTCTGGTGTAACTTCTTCCATGTCTGCTAATTTTTCTTTGAAAGCATTCAATACTGTTGGCGCAGATTCTTCGTTAAGCACTGCCTTTAACTCTTCTTCATGACCTTCTTCGAGGAATACTGTTTCCCCCATGAACATGCCTACATGATCTTTAATTTGAGCACCAAAGCTAATATGATCACGGAATGTAGAACAAAGTAATGTTAACCAATCAATATCAGATTGATTCAAGCTATCTGGAGCTAAACCAACTTCTTTTAAATGCGGCAAGCAAAGGCGGAATAATTCTTCATCGCTCAAATTTTTCATGTAATGGAAATTGATGTGGTTTAATTTATCGATATCAAATACAGCTGGGTTCTTAGCAACGCGATCCATGGAGAAGGCTTGAATCAATTCATCTTGTGTAAAGAATTCTTCTTCACCTTCTGGAGCCCAACCAAGAAGTGCCAAGAAGTTTACTAATGCTTCTGGCAAGTAACCCAATTGCTTATATTGATCAACAGATGTAGCACCATGACGTTTAGACATCTTCTTATAATCTTTGCCAAGAATCAAGGAGATATGGCCAAATATAGGAATTTCCCAACCAAGTGCTTCGTAGATAGCCATTTGACGAGGTGTGTTGGATAAATGTTCTTCCGCACGAATAACGTGAGTGATTTTCATCATGTGGTCATCCATTACAACGGCAAAGTTATATACAGGGATACCATCGGATTTTACGATTACAAAGTCACCTACACCATTGGACTCGAAGGATACATGACCACGAACCATATCATCGAATGCATAGGTTTTATTCAAAGGTACGCGAAGACGGATAGTTGGTTTTCTACCTTCTGCACGATATTTTTCTTTTTCTTCTTCTGTAAGATGGCAACAATGACCATTATATTTAGGGGTTTCACCGCGTTCCATTTGCGCCTGACGTACTTCATCAAGCCCTTCAGCTGTACAGAAGCATTCATACGCTTTATCTTCATCAAGTAGGCGTTGTGTTACTTCTTTATACAAATCAAGACGTTCTGTTTGACGATAAGGGCCATTTTCACCACCTACGTCGATGCCTTCATCCCAATTCATACCGAGCCATTGCAAAGATGCTTTAATATTTTCTTCACTTTCACGAGTAGAACGAGATAAATCTGTATCCTCAATGCGAAGTACAAACGTACCTTTTTCCTTACGTGCTAATAGCCAGTTGAACAAAGCGGATCGAGCACCGCCAATATGAAATGGACCTGTTGGACTTGGCGCAAAACGTACCTTCATAATTAAACCTCTCCTTCATATACGGAAACTACTGCCTGTGCTGCAATACCTTCACGGCGCCCGATGGCACCAAGCATTTCATTGGTAGTAGCCTTAATACTAATGCGATCTAATGGAATTTCTAAAACAGATTGTAAATTAGCCTTCATCGTATCGATGTGTGGCTTTAATTTTGGCGTTTCAGAAATAACCATAATATCTATATTATAGGCTTCTAAGCCTCTTTCTTTCAACAAGGAATTCACATGTTTTAATAAAATCATGCTAGAAATCCCTTTATATGCATCATCTTCTGGTGGAAAATAGTAGCCTATATCCTTTAAACCAGCAGCACCAAGTAAGGCATCCATCAACGCATGAATCAATACATCTGCATCGGAATGACCATCGGGGCCAACCGGTGATTCGATATGAACACCGCCCAAAATACAAGGTCTTCCTTCCTTCAATCGATGAATATCATATCCAAAACCTACGCGCATCTGTTGCTCCTTGATTCCTAAATACCGTTTAGCCACCGCTATATCGTTTGGTGTCGTAACCTTGATGTTCTCATAATCGCCATCTAAAATGTACACATCTTTACCGATATATTCAACTAAGGACACGTCGTCCGTCCCCAAATAAGCATCACGCTTAGCCGTTTCCTGAGCTTCTTTGAATATATCTTTTAGAAAACCTTGTGGCGTTTGAATATTCATCAACTCGTTACGATTCAATGTTTCTAAAACCTGTCCATCGATATCAACACGCTTAATCGTATCTGTAGATGGTACGCCTATAGTCACAGCACCATGAGTCTTGGCCCCTTCAATGACACGTTCAAATAACTCTGGCTTTGCTAAAGGTCTAGCTCCATCGTGAACGAGGACAATATCCATATCATCGCTAACCGCTTGTAAACCTGCATACACAGAATCTTGTCGCTCTTTGCCACCTGTGATAATTTTAATTGATTTTGAAAGCCCTAATGATGCAATATGCTGCTTCATATAGTCTGCTTCGCCATCAGCAACAACGAGAATGACTTCACTCACTGCTTTAACTTGTTCAATGTGACTTAACGTCCATTGAATAATCGATTTATTGCCAAGTTTAATGAAGATTTTGTTCTCATCATGACCCATCCGGCGACCTGCGCCGGCAGCTAATACAATACAGCTAACCTTACTCATGCTTACCTCCATCTACACGCGCAAAAATCATACGACCTGCACTGGTTTGTAAAATGGATGTAACCATAACCTCAACCTCTTGACCTACATACGGACGACCATCTTCTACGACAATCATTGTACCATCGTCTAGGTAAGCAACGCCTTGTTGAACCTCTTTACCTTCCTTCATTACTTGTACGCGAATCCATTCGCCTGCAATAAGGGCCGGTTTTAATACATTGGCTAATTCGTTTAAATTTAAAACCTTAATGCCTTGTACACGAGCCACCTTATTAAGATTAAAATCATTGGTCATAAGCTTCCATTGTTTCTCTAAAGCTAATCGCATCAATTTAGAATCAACTTCGTGTAGATCATCATAGTCATCTTCTACAATTTCAATAGATACAAGTTTTGCATCCTGCATTTCTTTTAAAATATCTAACCCACGACGGCCACGATTTCGTTTCATCGCATCTGCGGAGTCGGAAATAATTTGTAACTCATTTAAAACAAAGACAGGAACTACCAATGGGCCATCAATAAACCCAGTAGCGCACAGCTCCTTAATACGCCCATCAATAATAACAGAAGTATCTAATAACTTTGCAGTTGAATTTGAGTCACTGGACTTGTGAGATCCAAACATGTTGAAGCCTCTACTTTTTTTAGTCCCCGCTTCACTGCGTTTCCATTGCTTTAAATAGTTAAGATACATTTCAGGTCCCTTACGGGCCATCAAACGTACACCGCTATAGCCAAAAATGGCACTTAAGATGATTGAAATATACGGTCCAATGATAGGAACCTGATTGAATGCTGCACCAATTAAATTAGCAATAATAAGACCAAATAATAAACCGATGGTGCCTGCAATCAATTCTTGGTTAGGAATATGTGTTAATACCCGTTCCAATCGTCTAGCAATGACTAAACCTTGTTTTAAAATAAAGGACGAAATAAAATAGCCTATTAAAATACCAATTATTGTACCAAGCACAATAACTGAAATACGTGCTACAGTGAGCGACATATCTCCAAAGCTTGCAAATTGAGATACTAAATAAGGATCAATAATAGGGGCTAAATTGTCCATACCTACGTATGCGGCCGTGCCGATAAGGATAGCAATCACATACCGTAAAATGCCATAAATCATGGCATCACCTCCTTCGAATACCATAGAGTTTATACTCAATGAATTAGCCTTCTATGAACTATAACATGTATTAAGAAAATGCGAGTTGCATCGCTTGTGCAATTGACGTAACACCACGGATTTGAATAGACTTATCATCGTGCTTAATTTGCTTGTAGTTCCCTTCTGGGATAATAAACTTTGTAAAGCCCAATTTCTTAGCTTCATTAATTCGTTGTTCTATGCGTGGGATACTACGAACATTACCGGTCAATCCAACCTCTCCAAGAATCACCATGTCATGAGGCACTACGCGATTTTTTAAATTTGATACAATGGCAACGGCCATCGATAAATCACAAGCCGGTTCATTAACCTTTAACCCACCGATTACATTGACGTAGACATCCTTATTGCCCAACGTAAAGCCGCAGCGTTTTTCCAATACTGCTAGTAGCACAATTAGACGATTCAAATCATAGCCAATAGCCGTACGCCTTGGCATTCCAAAGGCTGTTGTAGCTACCAAACTTTGAACCTCTACCAGAATGGGACGAACCCCTTCAAGATAAATCATGACCGCACTACCACTTTCATCATCTGCTCGTTCAGCTAACAAGGACGCCGACGGATTAGCCAGCTCTGCTAAACCATCTTCTATCATGGTAAAAATACCGGTTTCCGATGTGGAACCAAAACGATTTTTGATAGCTCGTAATATACGGAACTGATAGGAACGTTCCCCTTCAAAATAGAGTACTACATCCACCATATGTTCAAGCATACGAGGGCCTGCAATATTGCCTTCCTTTGTTACATGACCAATGATAATGGTCGGAATATTCTGTTCTTTACAAAACCGTAATAAACGCGATGTACACTCACGGACTTGACTAACACTACCAGGTGCAGCTTCGATATCTGCAGTAAACATTGTTTGTATGGAGTCGATGACCAGTAATGATGGTTTTTGATCTAATGCGACCTCAAGAATATGGTCTAAATCTGTATCGGCTATCACATGTAATCGTTCGCTATTAATATGTAATCGTTCCGCTCTCAATTTTAATTGTAATTGTGATTCTTCGCCAGATGCATATAAAACAGTACCAACTGTATCGGCCACCTTTTGAGAAACTTGTAAAAGCAGTGTTGATTTACCAATACCAGGATCGCCACCTAATAACATTAACGCACCAGGCACAATACCGCCACCAAGCACTCTATCTATCTCCTTATATGTTGTAGGAATTCTTGATACAGCGGACATCTCAATATCTGGTAATGCCACCGGTTTAGCCGTATTGGTGCCCACCCCACGTACAGATGGTGTACGGCTGTGTTTAGTGTCTTTCACCACTTCTTCAACCAATGTATTCCATTCACCGCATTGAGGGCACTTTCCCATCCATTTGGCAGATTCAGCACCACAATTATTACAAAAGAAAACTGTTTTTACCTTTGCCATACAACCCCCATGAAAAGTAAAAGGTCATGAATGATAATTCACTCATGACCTTTTGTGCATAATTTATACTACGGTCAACTATTATCACTAATAGTATACCATTTTGACATAAAATTTTACATAAAAGACTGTATGAAAATAATATCTATTCCCAGTTAATTAGAAGCTTTTACCACAATGTGTTCATCTTCTACATCGGCCTTGATGATAGCTCCTTCAGGAGCATTACCTTGTAAAATAAGATCTGATATAGGATCTTCAATTAACCGTTGAATAGCTCGTTTCAATGGACGTGCGCCCATAGAGAAATCAGATCCTTCTTTCACAAGCAAATCCATAGCAGCTGGTGAAATTTCTAGTGATAATCCCATATCACCAAGACGTTTTACTACAGTATCCATTAAAATTGTAACAATTTGTTTTAAATCGTTTGACGTTAAAGCATGGAATACAATCATTTCATCGATACGATTCAAAAATTCAGGACGGAAATGACGCTTTACAGAATCCATAACAGATTTTTTTGCTTCCTTAAAATTAACAACACTAACATCTTCAGTGTTGCTATCAGCCTTCTTAGCTGCTAAAAATCCTAGTTCAGGTGAATCCTTGCGCAGAGCTTTAGCACCTAGATTACTCGTCATGATGATAACAGTATTTCTAAAATCAACAGTGCGACCCTGACTATCTGTTAATCGACCATCATCAAGAACCTGCAATAAGATATTAAAGAAATCTGCATGAGCCTTTTCTACTTCGTCAAGTAGAATTACGCTATATGGTTTTCGGCGAACTGCATCAGTTAATTGCCCACCTTCTTCATAGCCAACATAGCCTGGAGGCGCACCTACTAAACGCGATACCGTATGCTTTTCCATATATTCGGACATATCTAGGCGAATCATCGCCGTCTCATCACCAAATAAGGCAACAGCTAGGGCACGAGCCAATTCGGTTTTCCCAACGCCAGTAGGTCCTAAGAATAAGAATGACCCAATAGGACGTTTAGGATCTTTTAAACCAGCTCTAGCGCGGCGAACAGCCTTAGAAATGGCCACAACAGCCTCATCTTGACCAATGACACGTTTATGAAGCTCTTCTTCTAGATGTAATAATGATTCAGATTCTTCCTGTGCGATTTTAGAAACAGGAATCCCCGTCCATTGTGCTACAACAGAGGCGATATCTTCGTCAGTCACAACTAACTTAGCATCGCTATTTTCCTTAGCCGCTTTTTTCTTATCGTTGATTTCCTTTTCAATGCGCTTTTCTTCATCACGCATCTCAGCCGCCTTCTCAAATTCTTGAGCTGTTACAGCCGCTTCTTTTTCCTTTTTTACATCTGCTAATTGTGTTTCCAATGCTTTCACATCGGGTGCGGCAGAAAACACTTTCATCCGCACCTTAGATGCTGCCTCATCGACAACATCGATAGCCTTATCTGGCAAGAACCGATCCGTAATATAACGACTGGATAGTGAAACCGCAGCTTCCAATGCTTCGTCAGTAATCTTTGCCTTATGAAAGGCCTCATATCGATCGCGTAGACCCTTTAGAATTTCGAGTGCATCCTCCTCAGAAGGTTCACCGACCAAAACCGGTTGAAATCTACGTTCTAGCGCAGCATCTTTTTCGATATGCTTTTTATATTCATCCAAGGTTGTAGCGCCAATCACTTGAAACTCACCACGAGCCAATGCAGGTTTTAAAATATTTGCTGCATCCATGGCCCCCTCAGTGGCTCCAGCGCCAACTAATGTATGAATTTCATCGATGAAAATAATCATATCGTCATGTTTTTGAACTTCATCGATTGCTTTTTTCAATCGTTCTTCAAATTCGCCACGATACTTCGCACCGGCTAACATGGAACTGATGCTCAATGAAATAATTCGCTTATTGCGTAATATTTCTGGCACATTACCATTTACAATACGCTGTGCCAATCCTTCTGCAATAGCCGTTTTGCCTACACCTGGTTCACCGATAAGTACCGGATTATTTTTGGTACGACGACTCAGAATTTGAATAACCCTCGAAATCTCTTTATCCCTGCCAATTACAGGATCTATTTTTCCTTGTTTAGCCGATTCATTTAAATCTGTTCCGAAGTCAGCAAGATCACCTAATGAACTATTATCTTTCCTATCTTCCCCACTATGACTAGCGCTGTCAGAAGAGCCGAGAATTGTTCGAATCGTATCCACAATATCATTTGCACGAATATTATGATTGCGCAATATACCTACTGCTACGCCACCACCATCGCTCAACAGACCTAATAGAATATGTTCTGTTCCCACATAATTGTGGTTCATATGATTAGCCACTTCAACAGCTAACTCCAGCACATGTTTTACACGGGGAGTCATATAGACGGAACTAGCCTTCTTATTACCTCGTCCTATATGCTCTTCAACATCTTCAATAATAGTCTCTGCACTGAGACCAAGCTCATTAAGAGCCTTTGCGGCAACACTATTTTTAACCTTTATAAGCCCGATGAGTACATGCTCCGTTCCCACATAGTCATGCCCTAGTTCTAAGGCCGCTTCTTGGGCGAAGGATAACACTCGTTGTGCATCATCTGTAAATCGTTGCATCATATGTATTACCTCGTTCGCAAACATCAGTTTGCGCTCTTTATATAAACTTCATTCATGAAATGAAGGTACATTTTATCAATCTATATAAAATGTAATTTCTTGAATATCTCCATGAATAGTATTCTTAAATATCATAGAAAATAGGAAAATCACTTATTATTTTTGTGAAAGTTTTTCTCTAATAACTGCTGCTCTATAATTATCGCATTCTTGAGGACTTATCTCTTCTTTTCCCATATATTTAAGTAAAAAATTAGGTCTTGTAATAGCCACCAACTCATTAAAACTATCGTTCGACCATGCTGGTAAGATATTTAAATCTACACCTAATTGAACATCGCTTAATTTTTCTAGGGACTCCTGACCACTTATAGACCTTGCATATCGCAATATACCATAGGACCGCCACAAATGATCTTCAAGACCATCTTTATCATTGTGTACCAATGTTTGACGACATTTTCGCTCTTCTGCTATGATACCTTCTACAATTTTCGTCAATTGCTCAATGGTATCGGCTTCGCTAATGCCCATCGTACGTTGATTAGACACCTGATACATATGACCTAATGCGTCAGAACCTTCGCCATATAAACCGCGCACAGAATAGCCAAGCTGAACAATACTCCGAACAAGACGATTAATGCGTCCAGTCATTGCTAATGCAGGAAGATGAAGCATAACAGAGGCGCGTAAACCGGTGCCCACATTCGTTGGGCATGCAGTTAAATAGCCAAAAGATTCATTAAATGCAAATGGTTGCTTCTCATCAATAGCATCATCAATGCGTTCTGCATGGTGAAAAGCATCTATTAAATTCAGGCCCGCCTCCATAGTTTGTATGCGCAAATGGTCCTCTTCATTAACCATAATTGCTACCGATGCGTCATCGGATACAAGTAAGCTACGATATGGCATTTTTTCAGCCATAACAGGACTAATCAAATGTTTTTCCACAAGAATAGCACGCTCTGTATCGGATAATTTATCAAGACTAATACAGTAATAATCTTGATTGTCGGAATCTTTTAACGTAGTAACCAAACCACGTGCAATAGAATCAACATGATGTAGAGCGGCTCCATCATTTTTATTGGTAAATAATGTGTCTCTGAAATTCCGAGCTAATCGTATACGACTAGAAATAACGATATGATCTGAATCGGATGGCGTATGTTGGAGCCATTTACTAAGGGCTGCATCTAATATATTATCAAACATACTATCCTCCTCAATTTTCTTTACTATCGACCTTCGATTCTAAAGCTTTGATTTTATCTCTAATTTGAGCTGCTTCTTCAAAGTTTTCATCACCGATGGCCGTTTCTAATTGACGTCGTAATTGCTTAATTTCATATTGTGCTTTAAACACATTATGCCCTTGGTTTGGTACGCGTCCTTCATATTCAACTGACCCTTGAATGCGTTGAACCAATGATGCAATCTGATTTTTAAAAGTTTCGTAACAACTAGGACATCCAAATTTCCCAAATCGATTAAAATCTTCAAATGTATTTCCACAATTTGGACAGCGTTTCATCTGCTGTGATTGCAACATATGGTCTGGGTACACCATATTTTTGAAAAAATCATTGGAGAAAAAGTCATTGTCCCAAATATCATTGACAAAAGAACTAAATGGAGATAACTTACCATCTTTTTGTAATTTATTAGCACAGGACGAACATAAATGTTGTTCTGTTTTTTGATTATTAACGATATTTGTCATATGCACTGTTGCTTCATTTGTATGGCAATGATCGCATTTCATATGACATCACTCCTTCCGCAATGTCTCTATCATGGATGCATAAAGATTGCGAATAGCATCATTTCTAGATTCATAATCTACATGTTCAATGATGCTGGCAAATGAATTATGCATCATTTGAGCCTCGCGCTTTGTAATTTTATTATCTTGTAACAATTGAAATAAAGATTGATCAACATCGCGTAAATCGATTAACCGTTCCACGCGATTTGGACCTTCATAGATATGATAGGTTGTCACTGCTGGTACCATATTAGAAGATTCTGGTTGCAACTTACGAATTCTAATATATCCACCTAATCCACGTCTAGATTCAACATCAAATCCTCGTTCATTAGAAAAACGCGTACTCAATACATAGCTAATCTGAGATGGTGCACAATCTAATTCATCGGCCAACTCATTTCTCTTTAAAATCAATCTTTCTTGTTCTTCTGTTAATTTATTAAGTATAAATTTTTCTATTTTATCAGCTATAACGCTCATAATAACACCCCTTTATAAATTTATCTCTTAATTTGTCTTTTTGTTCTTTTAATATATTTTTATTATATTTGACTATTTGACCATTGTCAAATATAAAGTCAAATTTTTATAAATTATTATTTGACTATTACCAAAATACGTAAATTTATTACATGAATTGCCCCAACAAATCAATGTATGTACGTAAATGTTTCTACGAATAGACTAATATAAGAATTCAATGTATAATATTAAAGATATAATAACGTATGTACGAAAGAAGGTGCTACAATGGCAGATGCATTAGGTCATCAATTATTACTAGATTTATACTCTTGCAATGAAGAATCCCTCTCTTCCGCTGCAGCCGTACAAGAAAGTGTAGCTGCTGCATTTGAGTTAGCAGATATTGAATTAGACGAAATTAACTATCAAGTTATGGATGATGAAATTGTTGTTCTTGCTATTGCAAAACAATTTCATTTCACATTACATGCGTATCCGGAATTGGGTTATGTAGCAGTTGATTTATTCGCCTTCAATCGTACTCTACCACTTACACAATTTATGAAATCCTTACGTCAATCATTTGGATCTGAAAAGGTAAAAGCAACCACTGTCCAACGTGGCGATTTTGGTAACGAACGCGATATGAAACCGCGTCGCAAAACCAAAATTACAACACTTGGTCGTGTATTCCGTACACGTATTCAATTAAAACAAACTGGGGGCAAACTCAAAAAACAAAGCGCTAAGGTTATCAAATCATTAGCTAAAAAAAGTGGCCTAAAAAAATAACATAAGAAAAATCTAAAAGACCTTGCTCAATACGAACAAGGTCTTTTTACTGCGTCAAAAAGGCTAGAGACGAATCCCTAGCCTTTTAATATAAACATTAATAGTCTTATCTACGAACAAGCATTTCCTCTAAGTCCAAGGTCATAACAATATCATCTACATCATCGCAAAGATATTCTGCATTTGCATCGTTTAACTCTGTTTCGGTACCATATCCATAGGTAACACCTATAGATATACACCCTAATTCATTGCCTGACTCAACATCGTATTTTCTATCCCCTACCATGTATACGAGACGACGTCCCGTATCATCAGTTAATGGATTACCACACAATTCGATAGCCTTTTGTAGAATCTCTTTCTTATGAACCAAGCCTTCTTTGTAATTGGCCCCTACAATGACATCAAAGTATTGTGTAATAGAAAAATGATCTAAAATCTCGCGTGCATAAACTTCTGGCTTAGCCGTAGCCAAAGCCACAGTATAATGTTCATTTTTAACCTTGTCCAATAGGTCGATGATGTTAGGATACAATTGATTTTCGAATTTACCAATGGTACCATAGCGTTCACCAAACTTTTTATATACTTTTTCTGCTTCTTCTAATGCCATGCCACAGTGTTCTTGAAATGAATCTACAAGTGGAGGGCCTAAGAATAATAACAATGTTTCATGAGGTGGAATTTCATATCCAAAGTATTCGAGTGCATATGTGACACTCTTCAAAATTCCTTCTTCTGAATCTGTTAAGGTTCCATCCAAGTCAAAAATAATGGTCTTATTCATAATTATTTCTTTAAAGCCTCTTTTAATGTATGCCATGCTAATACAGCACATTTTACACGAGCAGGCATATTAGAAATATTTTGTAAGGCCATAGCATCTTCCAAATCTTCAAGCTTAGATTCGTCAGTAACCTCTTTTTTTATCATACCCAAGAATAATTCTACCAAACGCAATGCTTCTTCTACAGATTTACCCTTGATAATATCAATCATCATGGATGCTGAAGCTTGGCTGATAGCACAACCAGAGCCTGTGTAAGCTGCATCTTTAATAATGCCATCTTGTACATCAATTTGTAGCGTCAAATCATCACCACAACTTGGATTGTGCCCATGTTCGGAAGCAGTAAACTCACTTAACTCACGTTTATTACGCTTATCTTGATTATGTTCCAAAATAAGTTCCGTATACAATTGATCCATTTCCATGTGAATGTCTCCTAATCTTTAAAGCCCATTACCGAACGGACAGTTTTTAATACTTCTAAGAATGCATCTAAATCTTCTTTACGCGTGTATAAATACATGCTGAGACGTGTAGATGCAGCTACGTGAAAGAATGCGCCCAAAGGTTGTGCACAATGATGTCCAGAGCGTACACAGATACCTTTAGAATCAAGGATAGTCGCTACATCATGAGGATGTACATCATCTATTGTAAAAGCGATAACGCCATGTTTTTCACGAGGGTTTTGAGATCCCAATACGTGAACATGAGGGATTTCAAGCATCTTAGGCAATACATAGGATACCAATTCTTCTTCATGTGCCTCAATAGCATCCATGCCGAAAGATTCGAGATAATCAATAGCGGCATGTAATGTTACAGCACCATGAGCATTTGGTGTACCAGCTTCGAATTTATATGGTAATTCATTGAATGTAGTAGATTGTTCTTTTACATATTCAATCATATCACCACCGAGTAAGAATGGTGGCATTTTTTCAAGTAATTCTCGTTTCCCATAGAGCACACCAATACCTTGAGAAGCACACATTTTATGACCAGAGAATACGAAGAAATCACAGTCCAAGGCTTGTACATCTACCTTCATATGAGGTGTAGATTGAGCTCCGTCAAGAACGACAATAGCCCCTACAGAATGAGCTTTTTCAGTCAATTCTTTCACAGGAAATTCCATGCCAAGAACATTGCTCACATGGGCAAATGCCACAATTTTAGTACTTTCATCAATCTTATTGATTTCACCATCTTTCAAATGGCCCGATTCATCTAAGTACATATACTCTAATGTAGAACCTGTTTTCTCAGCAACATATTGCCATGTAACAAGATTGGCATGATGTTCTGCAACAGTAATGACAATCTTATCGCCTTTTGTAACAAAATTAGCGCCATAGCTATGAGCGATTAGATTCATCGATTCCGTACTATTACGGGTAAAGACAACCTCTTCTCGCTCACGGGCATTGATAAACTCAACAACGCGGTCACGTGCATTTTCATACGCTTCCGACGCTTCAATAGCGAGGATATGAGAACCACGATGTGGATTACCATTGTGATGAAGCATATGGTCTGTAAGGCGATCCATTACCATTTGAGGAATTTGCGCCGTTGCACCACTATCTAAGTAGATAAGGCGATGACCATTATGTTCTTTATGTAAAATAGGAAAATCCTTATATGCTTCTGTAATAGGTCTCATAGTCAATCCTCTTAAATCTTATTACGTACTGCAATCAAAGCAGCTTCTTCAATCACGTCATCACCAATGCGATCGATGATTGGTCGAATCATTGATTCTACAATAATATGTTTAGCTTCTACTTCACTAAAACCACGGCTCATGAGGTAGAACAATTTATTTTGATCAATTTGTCCTGCACTAGCTGCATGATTACCTACTACATTATCTTCTTTACACAATAACAATGGTAGAGAAATAGATTTAACAGTAGGATCTAACAATAAACATGTATCTTCTTCAGCACCTTCAGAGGCAACGGCACCGCGAAGGAAATCCAATGTACCACGGAAGGATTTTTTAGATGTATCGCTTAAGGCACCTAATGTATGAATATCACTAAAAGATTTTTTACCACCATGTGTCATGAGCATAGCAATATCAAATTTTTGTTCCTTATTGCCTAAATAAGCAATGTCATGAACGATTTTACTAGATTCACCTTGTAAATCATGTTCATAGTTTAGGAAGTTTTCTTTGCCACCAATTTCTACATTGATGTATTCCACATCGGCATTATCCTCTAGTTTTGTATAGCGATGTTCGATATGCTGTACAGTTTCGTCTAAAAGATTTACTTTTTTAACGACAATCTTGGCATTAGATTTTACATCGTATTCATTAAGATATTGGATATTAGTCGCCTCTTTTGTACCGCCATCTAAGAAGAATTGTACTTCTACTTGCGCATCTTCTTCGACGATAAATTGGAAACGACTAGCGATACGTGCACTCGCATCAATGCGAATGCCCACCACTTCTTTTGCCTTAGCAGGCACATGGATACGATAGCCTTCAGCTTCGCTTACAAGCTTAGCTACAGCCTCACCATTAGCACCTTTATAGTTTGTATTCATCAAAGCTGTACCAGCTGGCAATGGGCTTATAATGGCATCATTACCTTTTACCAATACAGCTGTAGTTTTGTCTGATTCTCCCCAAAGACTTGCTGGAGTATGGTTAACACGCAACCATCTAAAGGTAGGTCTAGGAAGTTCATTAAATAGTAATTCGCTCATAGTACCTCCTTAACCGATAGAACCTTCTAATTCAAGATTGATTAGATTATTCATTTCAACAGCATATTCCAATGGCAATTCTTTAGAAATTGGTTCTACGAAACCACGAACAAGCATTGCACGAGCTTCTTCTTCACTAATACCACGCGTCATAAGGTAGAAAATAGCTTCATCAGAAATACGGCCAATCTTAGCTTCATGACCTAAATCGACATTATCATTTTCTACAATAATAGCTGGAATTGTATCAGATTGAGAAATTTCATCCAACATCAAGGATTCACAGGATACAGTTGCTTTTGCATGTTCTGCATTAGGACCAATTTTCAACAGGCCACGATAAATAGCAGCGCCACCGGATTTGGAGATAGATTTAGAGTTTACATTACTTGTTGTATATGGTGCATTGTGAACCACCTTACAACCAGTATCAAGGAATTGACCTTCACCAGCAAATGTTACGCCTGTAAACTCAGCATGAGCACCTTCACCATTAAGAATACTCATTGGGTACAAACAGGATACGTGAGAACCAAAGGAACCAGATACCCATTCAATAGTACCGCCTTTACCTACAACACAACGTTTGGTATTGAGGTTGTACATATTCTTAGACCAGTTTTCAATTGTGGAATAACGCAACGTAGCGTTATCCTTAACGAACAATTCTACTGCGCCTGCATGAAGATTGGATACATCGTATTTAGGAGCAGAACAACCTTCGATAAAGTGTACCTTTGCACCTTCTTCTACGATGATCATCGTATGTTCGAACTGACCAGCACCTGGTGCATTCAAACGGAAATAGGATTGCAATGGAATATCCACTTGCACGCCTGCAGGAACATATACAAAGGAACCGCCAGACCAAACGGCACCATGAAGAGCTGCCCATTTATGATCTGTAGGAGGAATCAATGTCATCCAGTATTTTTTTACGATTTCTTCATGTTCATGAAGTGCTGTTTCAATATCAGTATAAATTACGCCTTGTTTTACAAGATCTTCTTGAATGCTGTGATATACGACTTCGGAGTCATATTGGGCACCTACGCCTGCAAGAGATGTTTTTTCTGCTTCTGGAATACCGAGGCGATCAAATGTGCTCTTAATATCGTCAGGTACTTCATTCCAATCGCCCTTCATATCTACTTTAGGCTTTACATATGTGTAAATATGTTCCATATCTAAGCCAGAAATATCAGGAATCCAATTAGGAATTTCCATACGATTGTAAATCTCTAAGGATTTCAAACGGAAGTCAAGCATCCATTCCGGTTCATTTTTATTAGACCAAATTTCACGGATAATATCTTCTGTTAACCCAGCATCAGCAATATAGGAATACTCAAAATTATTCTTTATATCATAGACACCACGGTCCATATCCGCAACTTGGGTTTTCTTTCTTTCTTCCATGTTGCCTCCTATGCTAATGCTTTGTATGCGTCGTAACCTTTTTCTTCAATTTCACGAACCAATGAAGCATCACCAGTCTTAACGATTTTACCATTGATCAAAACATGTACAAAATCAGGTTTTAATTTTTGTAAAATTTGATTGTGGTGAGTAATGATTAATACTGCATTATCTTCATTGTGGAAACGATTAACACCTTCGGATACAATACGAACAGCATCAACGTCAAGACCAGAGTCTGTTTCATCAAGAATAGCCAATTTAGGATTTAAAATAGACATTTGAAGAATTTCATTTTTCTTGCGTTCCCCGCCGGAGAAACCTTCGTTTACATAACGTTGTGCATAGGATGTGTCAAAGGACAATTCATCCATTTTTTCTTTCAATTCTTTTTTGAAAGCCAACGCACGTACATTTTCACCTGTAATTGTAGATTTTGCAGTACGGATGAAGTTTTCTACAGTAATACCAGGAACGGAAATTGGGCTTTGGAATGACATAAAGATACCTGCTTTTGCACGATCATTTACAGCATCTTCTGTAATATCCTTGCCATCAAATACGATAGAACCTTTATCAACTGTATACAATGGGTTACCCATAATAGCATTTGCCAATGTGGATTTACCAGCACCATTCGTACCCATTACGACGTGAATCTCACCTTTATTTATTGTTAAATTAATGCCTTTAAGAATTTTCTTCTCTTCTACAGACACTTCCAAATCTTTAATCTGAAGTAATTCAGCCAAAATATTTCACTCCTTCGTATCAGATAATCTGATTATATGATTAAAACTTTATAATCACATAGAAAAACGGCGGTACGCACAAGGGTGATACCGCCGTATTCTCTCGCCACTTTAGCAAGTATGTGCATAACAATCTATACTCATTATACATTCTTATCTAAATGATAGCAAGATATTCCTACTAAAATATACAGGGATTAGAAAAAATCCCTATATATTCGTATATCTTATGTTTTATTAATACTAGTTCTCAACTCTATTTAATTCTCAATATTATAAATTAGAGAAGTCTAATGTACCAAACAAATCATCGTATGTTTCAGCGCGACGAATTTGTGTAACAGATCCATCTTTGTGCAGTAACAATTCAGCAGAACGTAATTTACCATTGTAGTTAAAGCCCATCGAATGACCATGTGCACCTGCATCATGAATGATGATACGGTCACCAATATCAATTTTAGGCAATTCTCGTTGAATAGCAAATTTATCATTATTTTCACACAAGGAACCAGTTACATCATACACATGATCTTTAGGAGCATTTTCTTTTCCCATTACTGTAATATGATGGTAAGAACCATACAATGCTGGACGCATTAAATTCGCCATACAAGAATCTAAACCGATGTAGTGACGATAGATATCTTTTTTGTGAATAGCTGTAGAAACAAGATATCCAAATGGGCCTGTTACCATACGACCGCATTCATAGGCCAAAGCAATATCCTTAAGACCATTGCCTTTAATGATTCGATCATAAGCTTCATGAACACGTTCGCCCAATTTTTCAAAGTCAACAGGCGTTTGTTCTGGTTTATATGCTACGCCTACACCACCACCAAGATCGATAAATTCAACATCGATGCCTAATTTTTCTTTAATTTCTACAGCTAGGTTAAAGCAGATTTCAGCTGTACCTACCAATCCATCAATATCAAGTTCATTGGATACAACCATAGTATGTAAACCAAAATGTTTTACACCCTTTGCTTGTAATTGCTTATATGCCTCAAATACTTGCTCACGAGTCATACCGTATTTTGCTTCCTCTGGAAGGCCGATAATCGTATTGCCCCCTTCTTTCAAAGGACCTGGATTATAACGTACGCAGAATGTATCTGGTAAAGAGCCGTGATGTTTTTCTAAGTATTCAATATGAGTAATATCATCTAAATTGATGATAGCCCCCATATCCAAAGCCTTTTTATACTCTACATAAGGTGTGTCATTGGATGTGAACATAATGTCATGGCCTGTAATGCCCACCTTTTCGCATAGAAGTAATTCAGCTAAGGAAGAACAATCAGCGCCTACCCCTAGTTTTTGCAACACACGCATAATATATGGATTTGGAGTAGCTTTCACAGCAAAATATTGTTTAAATCCCTTATTCCAAGAGAATGCGGAGATAAATCTCTTCATATTATTAACGATGCCTTCTTCGTCATAAATATGAAACGGAGTCTGATAGTTAGCAATAATTGCTTCTAATTGTTCAGATGTAAATGGAACTGTTTTTTGATTCATAATAACCTCTCTACATAGTAAAAGACTCATCTATGATGAGTCTTCTAATTAACTGATTATTTAAATAATGCCTTATCTAAACTATAGCGACCTGCACCAGCAAAGAACAACATAATGGCACCAAAGGCCATTTGGGACGGATAATCCCAACTAAAGAAATTGCCGTTAAGATTCAATATGGTCGCTACCGCCAAGGTACCTACAACTAGAAGCGTGCCAATACGTGTAAACAGGCCTATAATAAGAAGAATACCGCCGACCATTTCTGCATAAGATGCGATGGTACCTAATATAACCTCAAAGCCACTTGGCACACCTAAGGCGGACAACATGGCCCCTACCTTATAAAGACCTTGTTCACCACTTACATATTTTAAGTATCCATGATAGAACATGGAAATACCTAATGCAAGGCGATAGAATAAAAGCCCAAAATTAATATAATCAGGTTTACTTTTAAATAAAAAGTTCAACATAGTAACACCTCTTTATTATATAGATATTTTTAGATATAAAAATTATATGCTATATACTAGTGTCTGTCAAACCAAGACTCTTATATGAAATTCTATAGAATTATACCATAAATGGCTTATGAAATCAATTTATCAAGATTCATTCCAAGAATAAAAAATCCTAATGAATGTAGCAATCTACATTCATTAGGATTTTAATATATTATCTATGTATCGCTAAAAGCAGTTGATTACATCATACCGCCCATGCCACCCATTGGAGGCATTGCAGGAGCAGCAGCATTTTCTTCTACTTTATCAGCTACGATTGTTTCAGTAGTCAATACAAGAGAAGCGATGGATGCAGCATTTTGAAGAGCAGAACGTGTTACTTTTGCAGGATCCACGATACCAGCTTTAACCATGTCGATATATTCTTCAGTCAATGCGTTGAAACCAACACCAGCTTCTGTATTTTTAACTTTTTCTACTACAACGGAGCCTTCAAGACCAGCATTGTAAGCAATTTGACGAAGAGGTTCTTCTACTGCACGTTTAACAAGGTTAATACCAGTTTGAACATCACCAGTAGCTTCCAATGTGTTCAATGCAGGGATGATATCGATGAATGTAGTACCACCACCAGCTACGATACCTTCTTCAACAGCAGCACGAGTTGCGTTCAATGCGTCTTCGATACGAAGTTTTTTATCTTTCATTTCAACTTCTGTAGCAGCGCCTACTTCGATAACTGCAACACCACCAGATAATTTAGCAAGACGTTCTTGTAATTTTTCACGGTCGAATTCAGAAGTTGTTTCTTCTACTTGTGCACGAATTTGGCTAACGCGTTTAGCAATTACGTCTTTATCGCCTACACCATCGATGATTGTAGTTTCATCTTTAGTGATGCGAACTTGACGAGCTGTACCAAGATCAGTAAGTTCTACAGAATCAAGTTTACGGCCCATATCTTCAGTAATTACAGTACCACCAGTCAAAATAGCGATATCTTCAAGCATAGCTTTACGACGGTCGCCGAAGCCAGGAGCTTTAACAGCTACTGCTTTGAAAGTACCACGCAAGCGGTTTACTACCAATGTAGCCAATGCTTCGCCTTCTACATCTTCAGCGATGATAAGAAGTTCTTTACCTACTTTTACCACTTTTTCAAGTGTTGGCAACATATCTGCGATAGCACTGATTTTACGGTCAGTAATCAAGATGTATGGGTTATCCATAACAGCTTCCATACGATCAGGGTCAGTTACCATGTAAGGGGAAATGTAACCGCGGTCGAATTGCATACCTTCTACTACGTTTAATGCAGTTTGCAAGCCTTTAGATTCTTCTACAGTGATAACGCCATCGTTACCTACTTTTTCCATAGCTTCAGCAATTAAGCCACCAATTTCTTCGTCAGCAGCAGATACACTTGCAACTTGAGCGATTTCAGATTTACCAGAAACTTTAATGGAGCGTTTTTTAATTTCTTCAACCAAAGTTTTAACGGCTGTTTCAATACCTTTTTTCAAGATCATTGGGTTAGCACCAGCTGCGACGTTGCGCATACCTTCTTGAATCATAGCTTGTGCCAATACTGTTGCAGTAGTAGTACCATCACCTGCTACGTCGTTAGTTTTAGTAGCAACTTCTTTTACCAATTGAGCGCCCATGTTTTCAAATGGATCTGGAAGTTCGATATCACGAGCAATAGTTACACCATCATTTGTGATTGTTGGGGAACCGAATTTTTTATCCAATACGACATTACGGCCTTTTGGTCCTAATGTAACTTTTACAGCATTTGCCAATTGATCAACGCCACGACCTAATGCGCGACGAGCTTCTTCATTAAACAAGATTTCTTTTGCCATATGTATTACCTCCTAGATAGTAACACTATCCAATGTAAAGAAATATATGCCCTAAGGCAATATAGAATGTATCATTAATATGTATAGCCTTGAAAGCTATTATAATACTGCTAAGATATCGCGTTCGCTAATAATCAAGTGAGTAGCGCCATCGATTTCTAATTCGCTACCAGCGTATTTTGCAAACATAACAGTATCGCCAACTTTAACTTCTGGAGCTACACGTTGACCATTGTCATATACTTTACCAGCACCTACTGCTACAACAACACCTTCTTGAGGTTTTTCTTTTGCTGTATCAGGAAGGAAGATACCACTTTTAGTTTTTTCTTCTTTTGCTTCTAAACGGATAAGAACGCGGTCAGCTAATGGTTTTAACATATGATGTCACTCCTTATTTACTATGTATTATTCATAATTCATTAGCACTCTAACTTATCGAGTGCTAATCACATGTATTATTATAACCTATGTCAAAATAATTGCAAGTACTAATTTTGATTTTTTGACTTTTTAGTTTTTACAAGTACTAATTCATATAAAATAACCTTCTATATAAGCTTTTATATCTTATATAGAAGGTTATATGTATCGCCCTATAGTTTTTATTAATTAGACGATGCTTGTTGAATGATTAGCTTACATATATTGACAATAGACTCTCGTTTCTTCATACTTAATTGCCGAATTCGATTATATGATTCGTCCTCCGTAATTTTATATAAATCCATAAGAATGCCTGTCGCTTTTTGTATTATTTTTCTTTCTTCTAGAGTTTTCTCTAAATCAGCCATTTGTTGACGTGACTCTAAATCATCTAAAAATCGACCACATGCCATTTCTAATGTTGGAATCAGCTGCTCTTCTCTGACAGGTTTTATTAAATATCCATATACACCAGATTCACGAGCTTTTGTCACTAAATCCTGTTGACTATAACTAGTTAGAAGTACAACAGGTGCCAAGTGGTTAAATCCAATTTGACGAGCTGCTTCTATGCCATCTAGCTCAGGCATTTTCACATCCATTAACACCGCATCAGGTTTTAGTTCTTTACACATCGTAATAGCTTCAACACCATTCGATGCTTCCCCAACCACTTCATGTTGTTCAGATTCTAGAATATCTCGCAAATCCATGCGGATTAAAGATTCATCATCAACGATTAAAATACGCATTTATTGCTCCTTATGAATATGAATTGTAACAATAACCCCAACATCACCATTTTCAATCGTCATATGACCTTGTAGCTCGTGATTCACCAAATTATTAATAATTTGCATGCCTAATCGCTTACTTTTAGCCATATCAAAATCACGAGGCAACCCTTTACCTGAATCTGTAAATACTAGAGCAATAGTATCATTCATACTGGATACAGATAATGAAATTACACCATCAGTCCCATCCAACCCATGCACAATACTATTAGAAATTAGTTCATTGAATACAAGAGAAATATAACTGGCTTGATGAGATGAAATAATACAATCGTCTCCATGATAGCGAAATTCTACATGTTGATTACGATTTACCATGCTCTGGCGTAATAAGCGGCACAATTCATCATATATGGATCGTATAGAAATATAGTCTTCATCATAGTGAGATACTAAATCATGGACAAGGGCCATACTTTCAATACGGGAAATACCCTCTTGTAATGCCGATTTTACCTCTGGTAAATCAGAGCGCCGCGCTTCCATCCGTAGTAAGCCCGCTACTGTTTGTAAGTTATTTTTAACACGGTGATGTATCTCTTTAATAATGGAATTTTTAACTAGTAGTTCTTGTTGCTGTTTACTTTCACGGGTACAATCGTGAAGAATTAAAAAGCAACGACATTCATTGCGTCCCATCGGAATAGGAATCAAATGCTGTCTTAGTACCATATTATGATAGATTTCTTCGGATACAAAATCATTTCGTTCATCTATGACACGATGAATAGCAGATATTTTTAAAGAACTACCAAAAATAGATGTGCCCACCAACCGCCGATCAACACCGACTATATCCGCCAAGTGTAACGCCGTATCATTGCCGTACAGGATAGTCCCATTTTGGTCAAAAATGATGAGCCCATCCAAATACGATATAGGCTCATATTCTTTAATTTGTTCATCTGTGGCCGTCAACATCAATCGGTGCATTGTATCGGCTACGATAAATCCTCGTTTACCTTCCACACCATTGGCAGGCGCTATATAAGAGAAGGAAATGCCTCCTATAGTCTTACCGCCATTATCGACAATAGGAAATAGATATTCAAATCCATTTTGTGTGAATTGTTGAAAGCTTTCACCAGTAGTGATTAGTTTTTTCCACATATCAGAACTAGGTATGCGAGATGTAACTAATGAGTCATTAGACTCATATATACACATCATGTCATCATTCGCAATCTCTGTAAACAAAACAATCTTATGTTTACTCACCGATTGGCCAAAGCGAATCATATGACTAATATGAACTAGTAGGGCTGCTTGCAAACTAGATAGATTTGTTTCCTTAACAAGTTCATCATATATATGTACAGTCATACTAGTTACCTTCTACCCATGCAACGGTACCAATTGGCACACTAGGCTTAGCATTTAAATGTAAATCGCAGAATTTTCCGGCTTGTGCCATATAGTAAGCACGGCATCCAATCATAGCCGCATTATCAGTAGCTAAAATTTTACCTGGTTTATAGTACGTAAATCCTTCTTCATTACACATATTCTCTAATGCTACTTGTAAGCCTTGGTTAGCGGATACACCACCAGCAATGGTTATTTTAGTTTCCCCTAGTGTATGAGCTGCATCCTTAGTTTTTTCTACGAGAACATCTACGATGGCCTTTTGAAAGGACGCTGCCACATCAGCCTTATGTATGTCTTCACCCTTTTGTGATTTACTATTTAAATAATTTAGAACAGCTGATTTTAAGCCACTAAAGCTAAATTCAAAATTTCCCGACTCACTAAGGGCCTTCGGAAACTCAATAGCATCTGGATTGCCCTCTGTTGCTAATGCATCAATATGAGGTCCTCCAGGATATGGAAACCCCATAACACGGGCAATTTTATCAAAAGCTTCACCGGCCGCATCATCCCGTGTTTGTCCTAAAATCTCGAATTCTTCATAACCTTTCACATGAACTAGCATAGTATGACCACCGGATACAACAAGGCTTAAAAATGGTGGCTCTAATGTAGGATTAGCTAAGAAATTAGCAAAAATATGACCTTCCATATGATGAACAGGTACTAATGGAATACCCGTAGCAAAGGATAAACCTTTTGCAGCTGCTACACCAACTAATAGGGCCCCTACTAATCCAGGACCATAGGTAACCCCTATATGATCGATATCATCCAATGTGACATGAGCATCCGCTAAAGCCTTATCAATAACAGGGATAACTTGTTCTATATGATGGCGGGATGCAATTTCTGGCACTACACCACCAAATTTTCGGTGAATTGGCACCTGACTCGATATGACATTAGAAAGTACTGTACGGCCATCCTTAAGTACAGCTGCCGATGTTTCATCACAGCTACTTTCTAATGCTAATGTATATACACTCATTTTCCTTCCTCTTTAATAAGAGACATGATATACGCATCTTCTTTAGGCTCTGAGTAATAATTTTTTCGCATACCTTTTACAGTAAACCCCAATTGTCGGTATAAAGATAAAGCAGACAAATTAGATATACGAACTTCTAAAAAGATTTCATGCATGCCTCGTTTAAAACATTCCTCTATCAATGCACTCGTAAGTTTAGCACCAAAGCCTTGGCGTCTTGCAGATGGACGTATCGCAATATTTGTAATTTGCCCTTCATCATATACGAGCCACGCCCCTGCATAACCTACAACACCATTGGCATCTTCTACAACATAATAGAGTTTCTTATCTTCATTCAGTAATTCTGTTTCTATGGAATCTAAACTCCAAGGAACAGAAAAGCATTCCATTTCAATAGCAAAAATTTCCTTTGCATCCTCAATCGTTGCTCTACGGACTGTCATGTCTATTTTTCACCTGCCGCTTCGATTACAGTGACTGTAGGATTCTCCTTTAACATAGCAGGATTATCTTTATGCTTTTCTTCCCACAATACTTCTGCTTCAGACCGTCTAATATAGTACGGTACCATATCCATAGGATCAGCACTTTCACCTCGTTCAATCAAAGGGCGGGCGCTTAATAATAAAGAGCTAGCCTTAGGTATGCGATAGATAGGATCACCAATGATTAATAACTCATCATCTGCTACTAGTGGAGCAATCCGCTTAATACCATCGCCCACAAATACGACGCGTTTATATTGGTTTCGTAATCGTTCTACTAATGAAGCAGCTTCCACTACGAATGGCTCTTCTTTAACCTGTAAACGCTCTCCATCATATGCATACAGAGCCGCATAGACATGTTTCTTTTGCGCATCAATAACCGTGCAAATCGTATCAGTAGTGTATGGAATATTACGCGCTAATCCATCCATAGTCATAACTCCATATAAAGGTATATGTAATGCATAGGCCATCGCCTTTGCTGTTCCCATTCCTATGCGCAAACCTGTAAAGGAACCGGGACCACTAGCAACAACGATTCCTTTTAAATCAGATTTTTCTACCCTCGTCATCTCTAGCAATGATTGAATATGTGGTACCAACTGCTCAGAATGAGTCAATCCTGCTTGTATAGTAATTTCACCAAGTAACTGACTTTCATTGATCACAGCAACACTAGAAACGACAGAACTCGTTTCAATTCCCAACCACATACATACCTCCTAAAGTATTCAATGTTTCAGCGTCAAGTACATCGCTCTCTAATGTAATCCGTCTAGAGTGAGTATCAATCGAATCAATATGTATCCATAACGTTTCATCGGGCAATTCATCTTCAAACTTATCCGCCCACTCTACAATGGCAACTTGATCCTCTGTAAATTCATAAAATCCAATATTTTCTAATTCACTTACATCATCCATGCGATATAAATCAAAATGGTATATTTCACCGGCCAATGTCATATAGGTATTCATAAGAGAAAATGTAGGACTTGTAATATCCTCCGACACGCCAAGACCCTTTGCTATGCCCTGAGACATATGAGTCTTACCAGTCCCTAAATCACCGATTAATGCCATGCATAGTGGACTAGCAGACTCTTTGACCCACTGCCCTAGGCGTTCACCAAAGCATTGTGTATCCTCTACAGAATATGTTTCTAATGTAACTTTATTTTTACTCATGAAAATGATTATATCCTTTCGCTTCTAATAAGCGTATCTCTTTATCCTTAGTCACCAATTGTACCATCGGTTTTCCCTCTATAACCTCACCAATAAGCGTGATAGAACCTAACTGTTCTAATGCCTGTGAAAGCTCCTTAGGCGCCGTAAATACGAGCTGAAAATCTTCACCGCCCAATAAGGCATAATCAACAGGATTAGTATGTAATACAGCAGCTAACTTATATGTTTCTTCATGCAATGGGATAAGTGCTTCATCAATGACGATTGAAACATGTGATGCCTTTGCTATTTCATTCAACTCACTACTAAGGCCATCGCTAATATCATTCATACTGTGAATACCAAGTTCGCGTAACGATTGGCCTAATTCAATTTGAGGTTCTGGTCGTTGATGACCGATGCACGTCATAGGATAGCCATCAAAGTTATATGATAAGGATCCTAACCCTGTGGCAGCATAACCAATATAATTAGTAACGCCCACCACATCCCCAGGTCGGGCACCACTTCGTAGTATCGCTTTACCTTTAGGCACTTCGCCTATGATAGTAATGGTCCACACCATGGGGCCATCTATACTGACCGTGTCACCGCCAATAAGATTTACATGATATCGTTGGCACTGATCCTTAATCCCTCTATAAATTTCATCTAAAATTCGCGTGTCAATATGACCTGGTGCAGATACAGATAATACAACCTGACGTGGTATACCTCCCATAGCAGCAATATCACTCAAATTAGCCGTCATCAAACGATATCCTACATCATAGGGCGCCATATAATGAAAGCTAAAATGAACACCTTCCACCATGGTATCCGTACTTATAAGCTGATCATACCCTTCACTAGCTTTATAAATGGCACAATCATCGCCAATACCTTGCACCACTGTCTTATTGTCATATATTGTATCCGATTCAATACTATGTATGAAATTAAATTCACCAAGAGTTTTAAGTTCCACAATATCACCTTTTTTATCTTATACACTATATGTATTGTAACATATATAGGAATGCAAAAAAAATCGACCTCATCATACTGATGAGGTCGATTCGTACATTATTTTTTTATGAGTTGTTCCATCCGTTTAACAGGGCTCTTCGTATCGAATGCGCCTACAATAGGAACCTTTTTGCCATCACATACAAAGAGCACTCCATTGATATTATCAAAAGAGGTCAATGTATTAACAATAGCAGCCATTTGCAACTTAACAGTTAAGTCGCCACCTTTACCATCAACAAAAGCTTTATTCACCTCTACAGAAGCAACTCCATCTTTAACTGTTACAGAGTTGATTTTTATCGCTTTATCAAAGATAGGATACTTTTGTTGGCGATCAGCTTTTAACATGGCAAGCAATGCCGCCTTCGGCGTCACCTTATCTGCTGCGATATCCACGGATTGTTGTTTAACACCGGAACCATCTTCAGTAGGAACAAAGAATACCATTTTAACGGATTCACTAGAAGTCTTAGCAGTTTCAGCATCTTTATTGACCTTGACCTCTTGGCTTACGTTTGTAGAACCTGTGTTTTGCATTTGATTGGAATTACAGCCCGCTGTAAAAGCTAGGATGCCGATACAAGCAATCACTGTTATTTGATTTCGAATATTCATCCTTAGCCTCCAAAGTAACTAGCAATACCAGCAGCAATGCGATTAGCAAAGTCTTGTTTTGTTTGGTCGCTCTTCAATGCACGTTCTTCATTAGGGTTAGAAATAAAGCCTAATTCTACGAGAATAGCCGGCATATTTGTATGTCTTAATACATACAAATTACCTTCTTGGATACCTCTGTCACCATTAAAGCCTGGTACATTAGCAATTTGATTTTGTACTTTTTGTGCTAAGCGAGCGTCATTACCAGTTTTAGAATAGTAGTATGTAGCAATGCCACCTACACTTGGGTTGTTGAAAGAGTTAATATGAACACTTACAAAGGCATCTGAATTATGGGAGTTTGCTATATTAACGCGAGCACCCAACTCATCAACACCACTCGCATTAGGACCATATACATCGGCATCTGTAGTACGAGTCAGGAATACCTTAGCACCGCGAGCTTCTAAAGCTGATTTCAAATATTTAGCAATCGGTAATGTTGCACTTTTTTCTTGGAACCCTGTAGGGCCGATAGCACCTGGGTCGCTACCACCATGACCTGGATCAATAGTAATCACCTTACCGGATAATCCTCCTGATACAGAGTATATACCGGACCCTTTGCTACTTGCTGGCGCTGTAGCTGGGGATGGTTTCTTACCATAATTGATAGGTTTTGGAGCCACGCCTTTTTTCTGTACATCTACAACAATTCGATACGGCTTTTGATTGACTGTATCCTTCTTCAAAGAGAAAACCTTCACATCATTAGTATCCAATGCGGATGGAGTTTTAATCGTAACTGCCACATCTTTGCCTACTTGTGAAAGTTGAGCTACGCTAGCAATGGAAGAATCCATATAAATAGTATTCTTCGCCGTTTTTAGCTTCGTATTCTTCAAAGTAACCGTTGTCGTTTTTCCATCTTTACTGATGGATGCTGCCGCGTTTACAGGAGTAGATAAATCCATAACCATACGTACATATGGAACAGGTGCATCAGTTCTCGTTACCCAACGAGCATCCTGTAAATTAGCAGCCTTTGCTTGACTTAACAACAGTGGTACAGCCATGAGAAAAGCAAAGCAAATTAAAAATAGTTTACGCAATACATTCACTCCAATCTAACTGACATACTTTTTGTCCAAACCATAGAGATGAGCCGATGATACTAATGTTTCGTCTCATCGTTCCAATCTATCCATAAACTAATGTTAGATTATAGATAGATTATTTCATACAAACATGAAGATAGGTATACGGATTATACATATCTATCATCGTTCTGTAGAAATTTGCCATTCATTCCCATCCGTACTAATGTGAATACGTCCCATCGTATCTGTACGATAAATGGCGATATTGTGTTCATTCAAATGACGTAATGTCACATCATGAGGATGACCATATTTATTATATAACCCACAAGAGATTAATGCACTCTCTGGTTTGACGGATTTTAGGAAATCTTCAGAACTACTTGTTCGCGATCCGTGATGCCCCACCTTCAAAATACGAGCAAAGAGCTTACTATTTTGCTCTTTTATAAGCCGTTGTTCTTCTTGTAATTCTGCATCACCTGTAAAGAGCATAGAAAATTTACCAAATATAAATTTACCAACAATAGAATTATTATTTAAATCCGGTTGCCCTTTTTTATCTACTAATATATCATCCCAAGGCGCATATACTACAAATACTGCACCATGACCAAAATCAACAGTACCACCTTTTTTTAACGTAGTGCGTTGAATATTCTTTTTCTCAATCCATTTTTCATATGTTTTATACATATTATTGTCAACAGAAATACCATCATCATATACATGTTCTATAGGCATTGCTTTTGCAATAGCTAAAAAACCACCCATATGATCTGCATGAGGATGTGTGATGATGACATTTTTAAGCTTAGTAACACCGAGATTATGTAGTTGGGCTACAATATTTTCACGATGTTCTATATCTCCCGTATCAATCATGCTATACTCATCACCAACTTTAAGAAGTATTGCATCCCCTTGGCCTATATCAAGCATATAGATATCAACATGCCCATCTGCATTGGTTTGCTTTGTATCAATAGAGTAATTGGATGATGACGACACGGCTTGTGATGCAGCTTTCGATACATCTGCATTCGAACAGCCAGCCAATACAAACAGTGGCACTAATAAAGCTATGATACATAGTACTATTCGTTGTAAACGCGTCATATACCTATCCTTTCAATAACTCTTGTAGTACCAAGCCAACGGATTGGCTTACATCACTTGGCGTATAGCCCCAAGGTTTTTCTTTAGCCAATATATCAGCGCTTCGACTATGTACATAGACACCTAATAAGGCCGCAGACTGTAAAGAATAACCTTGTGCTACAAAGGCAGCTATAATCCCCGTTAAACTATCACCCATTCCTCCTGTTCCCATACCAGGATTGCCTATCATATTGATATATACTTCACCGGTAGGAAAGGCAACTAAACTAGGAATTCCTTTTAAAACGAGCACTACATTATGAGCTACAGCAAATTGAATCGCTAAATCTACATAATGCTTCTCTATAAAATTAATGGATGTATCAATAAGCCGGCTAAATTCTCCTAGATGAGGGGTCATAATACAATTTTTGAACTGCATATTACCTTCATAGGTAATTGTCTTATCACCATGTGCATATACATGACCAATAGTACCGAGAGCATATAGACCATCTGCATCGATAACCATATGTCCCGATTGTCGTTCTAACAGAGAGTTTACCAATACTTTAGCTTCATCTGTGCGACCTAATCCAGGGCCAACAGCAACGACGTCATACGATTGTAAATTAATGGAACCTAAATTTTCTAATGGCAATACCATGACTTCTGGTATGCATTTAGACTGTACGATAGGTCGCACACCGTTAGGAACAGCTAATGAAACCTTACCGGCTCCACCATGTACAGCTGCCTCTGCACTCATGATAGGTGCCCCTATCATGGATTCAGAACCACCGACAATCAAAGCGTTACCATTAACACCTTTATGTGCCTGTGGCATACGATCACTGAGTTCTAGTGAAGCTAAACGGTCATACAAAACATAATGGGATGTGTTAAATGGCGCCTCTGCTCCTAATGCTAATTCCCAAGGCACACCCAATGGTGCAATTATTACGGTACCGGCTAAGGATTTACCAGGATATAACAATAGACCTTCTTTAATAGATCCAAAGGTTACTGTCGTATCATAGGATAATGTATAATCAGAAGCCTGTCCGGTAGTGGCATCAACACCGGCTGGCACATCGATAGCCCATAGGGAAAATCCATATTGGTTGCGTTCCACATCGATGTCATGTAGCACAGAGGTTATAGATTCACGTAATTCACCTTGAAAACCAGTTCCCATCAAACCTTCTACGACAACATGAACACGGGACCAATCACTAAAACTTTCAAAAGAAACAATATCAATTCCCATGGCACGAACCATGGTTAGTTGTTTATTAAATAGCTCACTACCATGTGACACATTGCCTACTAATGCAATGGTAACGGGAATTCTTTGTTCCATTAAATGACGAGCCGCTACCAGTCCATCGGCTCCATTGTTACCAACACCGCACACAAATAGAACCATACCTGTAAAAGGATCCTCCCTAAAACGGTCTCCTTCTACATCTACCAACGCATCGGCTATACCTCGACCTGCATTTTCCATGAGCACTTCCAATGGCACATGTAGATGACGTGGTACATAGGCATCAATATGTTGTGATGCTTCTCTCGTTAAACTGTACATAATTACCCCTCTATGATGACCGTACTCATAGCGTACGACCGACAGTGACTAATAGAAACTATACATTCCGTATACATTCGTTCTTGAATGATTTTTTTGAAAGCCCCTGTTATGCTCAGAAATGGTGCCCCGAATTCATCATGGCACACCTCAATATCTTGCCATGAGCCATATCGCAGTCCAGTTCCCAATGCTTTCAAAAAAGCCTCTTTTGCTGCGTAAATACCTGCATAGGATTGATAGATCCCTGTTCGTTTACTTTCACAATAAGCGATTTCACGTTCCGTGTATACGCGCAGTCGAAAGCGATTTGACCGCTCTATGGCCCCTTTAATTCGATCAATTTCTATAATATCTGTACCTAATCTCATGTCATAACCTCTTATGTATCGATTATCTATCATTTTATTATACACAATTTTGTTAGATTAATCATTGATGAAGTGCAGTCCATTAATAGTTAAGCATACTATAAATAAAAACCTTATGATTCATATTAACAGCTGCATACATTATGTTATGACGCATATCCATATCTTCAATTTCAAGATCTTTTGGAAACGAAGAAATCTTTGTAACATTACCAGTTTTATCTACTGTAACAACTGTAGATAATGTTGCGAATATAGTCTTACCATCAGTAGCAAATGCGCCATTATTATTATAATCATCATGATGGGCATCTATATCTTTAGACCGAATTAGTTGAAACTGAGAGTTATAATAATTGATACGTCTCATTGTGGCATCTATGGGGACAATCGATATAAACTGATTCGTCTTTTTATCATAGGCTAAATTAAATACCCGTTCAGGAATCGTAATAGTATTGCCAATACTCATTGTATCTGCATCTATTGTAGTAATACGATGACCATCAACCATGGCATTCGTAGTGTATAACAAATTAGTATCCGGATTATAGGTAAGCGTATTCATATGTGCTAATACACTAGCATCACGAAACTTATAGGTTCCAACAATATCAAATGTTCTTGGATCTAGCTCATATATAATTTGTCGCGTATTTTCAGAATTAATACAGGCCAACACAAATACATCTTTTTTTGAGTTATAACAGAATCCTTGACATTGATTGACAGAACTATCGATGGGTATCTCTTTTAATAGTTTTAGATCAACTATTGTCTTACTAACATCTTGTTGCTGCAGTGCATATGTTGTTGGTAGATAATCCATGATGTGTTGTATATCCATATAGACCTCTATCATTCTACTTGAATCATATAAACAAAAAACAGGTGATAAGATTACTCTTATCACCTGTTCAAGCGTTTCCGCTTGTAGTTGGTGCCGGAGGTGGGACTTGAACCCACACGGTGTTACCCGCTTGATTTTGAGTCAAGTGCGTCTGCCATTCCGCCACTCCGGCGTCTCGGAACATTTGTAATTATATAGGAATAACAAAGGTCTGTCAACAAATTTTTTATATTTTTTCTAAAATATTTGTGAGTGTATGCATCGCCGCATTATCTTGCTGTTTCCAGGTCAAAGTAACACCTGTAATATAACCTTTTCGAGCGTATTCAACATCTGTTGGTACGTCTTCCTTTCCACAATCCAAGTCACCCGCCAACCAATAATAATCTTGACCTCGTGAATTAATTCTAGCATCAATGATATTACTATAGGTTTGAAGTCCTTGGCTCACTAATTTAAAATGGTCCCAATCACAAATACCGCGCAATGGAAAATTAACATTTAATAGGCCTTCAAAATTACCATTTACATAAATCTTCTCAATTAATTCATGAATAAACGGATGCATTTCATGGCCACGCTCAACAGAATATCGCTCTACAGATAAAGCAAGACCAGGAATTCCATAAAATGCACTTTCCATAGCTGCCGATACAGTTCCTGAATACAATACATCAGAACCTAAATTAAAACCATGATTAATACCTGAAATAACAAGATCAGGCATATCATCGGCTAATAAATAACTGAGGCCAAATTTCATACAATCTGATGGAGTTCCTGTAAGTGCATAAAGGCGAGGATTTTCATCCTCGCCATTGTACGCATCTAATTTTAAAGGAATCTCAGTCGTCAATGCATGGGATTTAGCACTTTGTTCAGTAGCAGGTGCTACAACGGTAACACGATAATATTGACTTAAATACGTCGCTAATTGGCGTAAGCCATCAGCTAAAATGCCATCATCGTTACACATTAAGATATGCATAGTCACTCCTATAGATTCTATTTTTTATTCTTATTCATATCTCCCATACGAGTTAATTTAACATCACCCAAGCCAACTGCTCTTGTATGCACCGTATGAGACCATTCCTTATTATGCCGACGGAACCATCCTAAAATATTTACTGGAACCCATGAATATACAAAGATTGGATATAACAAATAGTAGAACCAAATTTTAGGTGGCACCTTAATTTTCAATAATACAATTAATGGGAATAGATATTGTCCAATACCTATGATTTGCCATACAGACATAGGCATAATTTGGTACAAAATATTAGTATAAATTGGTACATATGCATTGATATAAGAAAATACCAAATATACGGTCGTCAACAATAAGAAATATGGCTGACTAACCTGCAAAATACCATCTAAAATAACAATATTACCTTGCTTAATGCCCGCTGCAAATAATTTAGGAATATAACGATCTGCACAATCAAATTGACCTTGTGCCCAACGCAAGCGTTGTTTACAAGAGGCCATCATAGTCGTTACTTTTTCATCATACACGATGGCATCATGAGCCCATGTCGTCTTAATACCATGTGTTAATAGCTTCATAGAGAACTCCATGTCCTCTGTTAAGCTTGTACAATCCCATCCGTATTCTTTAATAATAGATGTGCGAATACACATGCCTGTACCACCCAATGCCGTTGATAAACCAATGCGATATTTTGCTAAATGCCACATATGGTTAACCATCCAGAACATGATGGAAAAAGTACCAGCCACCCATGAATCAGTTGGATTTTTTGAGTTAAGATAACCTTGAATAACAGATTCACCTTTTTCGAGATGATCGTTCATTTCTAACATAAATTGAGGATGTACCAAGTTGTCAGCATCAAAGATGAGGAATGCATCATATTTCCTATCCATTTTATCCACGCGGTCAAACATCCACCCCATGGCATACCCTTTACCAACCTCTTCTTTATTGAAACGTTCGTGTACATTAGCTCCTGCAGCACTGGCTACTTCAGCTGTTTTATCAGTACAGTTATCAGCTACAACAAAAATATCATACAGCTCGTCTGGGTAATCTAAACCTTTTAAGTTTTTTACGAGTTCTCCTACTACAGCCTCTTCATTATGAGCACACACAACAATGGCGAATGAATTTTTTGGCGTATAGTTTTTATGAACTCGAGACCGCCACATACCTATAACGGCAAGTACGAAATAATAAACCGTATAAATTACGATTATTACCTGCATAGGAATCAGTATCAGATCCAGTAGGTAATCCATAAGACAAACCTCCACAGTCTATTTGCGCACTATATTTAACGCCGTATTAAACAGACCAAACAACACATAACCAGTAAAAATCATAACAGCCCATGTATGCCAATCATATACCAATGCAGCAATAATGATAATAGCAACTAATGCGATAGCAATTTTTCTAATACGAACTGCACTGTGACCTTTAAAGTCAGGATATTTTACTTCACTAACCATTAGGATTCCAACAAGAATCATAGACACAAACACAACTAGTTGTGGAACTTGCACACCACATAAAATATAGGTAGCAGCTAAACAACCTGCCGCTGGAATAGGAAGGCCTTCAAAATAACCATGAACTTCATCTGTTTTAATATTAAAACGAGCTAGACGAAAAGCACCTAAAACGGCAAAGGCTAATAATGGAACATAGCCAAGCCAGCCTAATCCTTGTAAATCGTTAACATACAGCATATAAGCAGGGGCAACGCCAAACCCAACTACATCGGATAAGGAATCTAATTCACGTCCCATAGGACCTGCTACGCCTAACGCACGTGCCACACGTCCATCTAAACCATCTGCAATCAGTGATAGTATCACGCAAATAGCTGCTCCAAAGGTATTGCCCGTAGCAGACAATGTAATACCGATAACACCAAATGCTAAATTAGAACTAGTAAATAAATTTGGAATAACTGATTTATTCATGACGGAGCCTCCCGATAATTGTATCGCCACCAGTAATATGTTGACCTTTTTCAATGCAAATCTCTACATTTTTATCCATGTAAATTTCAGTACATGAACCAAATTTAATCATACCATATAACTGGCCACGTTGTAATACACTATCAAGATCTGTCCAAGAAACGATACGACGAGCCAATAAACCTGCAATTTGTGTTACCAGAACTTCTGTTTTATCGTTTTCTATACAAATTGTGTGACGTTCATTTTCAAACCCCACATCTTCTTTAAAAGCAGGTAAAAAACTCCCCATCGTATAATGACGATATGTAATTTTACCTTCAATAGGAGCTCGATTTGCATGCACATCAAAAACAGATAAAAAGATTGTTACCTTTTTACATTCACGATGTAAATACAAGTCTTCATATACATCTTCAATTTCCATTACCTTTCCATCAGCTGGAGATAAAATAGCATCTGGATCAGTAGGAATGTTGCGTTTTGGATTTCTAAAAAAGTTCACAAAAAATAATGCCAAAATAAATGTAATGATTGCGATACTATAATATCCAAAATACGCCGCTATAATCGTAATGAAGAGCATCACTCCGATTAAAGGAAATCCTTCTTTTATTATTGGTCCTGTAGGCACAACTAAACTCCCCTATTTATTCTTAATAACAGTCCACATAAACTTTGGTATGGCCAACATGCGGCCAATACGTTTAGGTTCTAGATATAATCTATATAACCATTCTAAACGATTGCGTTGCATCCAATGAGGTGCACGTGGAATATTTCCCGCCAATACATCAAAAGACCCTCCTATACCAATGGCCACAACGCCTTGTAAAGAGGATAATTTTTCTGAAATCCATTGTTCCTGTTTTGGCACACCTAATGCAACAAATACGAGCTTAGCCCCCGAAGTCTTAATATCGTTAATAATACGTTGTTCCTCTGCTTCATCAAAGAAACCATCATGGATACCAGCTATATTAATAGTACCATACATTGCTTGTAAATTAGAAACTGCTTGTTGTGCTACCCCAGGTGCAGCACCTAAACAATATACGGGGATTTGATTGCTTACAGCTTTTTTAAACAATTCTTTGGTAATATCAACACCAGTAACGCGTTCAGGCACTCTTTCACCCATACGTTCCGCTGCCCACAATATACCAGCTCCATCTGGAACAACTAGACTAGCGGAATTCAAGATCCCGTGTAACACGGGATCCTGATTTGCTAGCATAACCATTTCAGCATTGGCAGTTGCTACAAGATGTAGCCCTGATTGCTTTGTCATCTCTATAATTTTTGAAACTGCTTCGTCCATAGTGATGCAATCAATAGGGACGGATAATACCGAAATACGTTTACTCAAAATAATACTCCATTATAAACCACTATAGTTCGGTGCTTCTACGGTGATACTTACATCATGTGGATGACTTTCTTTCAAGCCTGCTGCCGTAATTTGAATAAATTGAGTGTTTTCAATCATTTCTTTAATATTATGGCAACCACAGTATCCCATACTTGCACGTAAACCACCAACCATTTGGAAAATAGTATCTGCCAACATACCTTTATAAGGTACACGACCTTCGATACCTTCAGGAACTAATTTTTTAGCTTCTGATTGGAAATAACGATCTTTACTACCAAGTTTCATAGCCCCTAAGCTACCCATACCACGGTATACTTTATAGGAACGACCTTGGTAAATAACAGTTTCTCCTGGACTTTCATCAGTACCAGCAAGAATATTACCCATCATGACAACATTGGCACCAGCTGCAATAGCTTTCGCAATGTCACCAGAATATTTAATACCACCATCAGCGATGATTGGAATACCATAACGTCTTGCCACTTGAGCAGACTCATAGACAGCAGTGATTTGAGGTACACCAATACCAGCAATGACACGTGTTGTACAAATAGAGCCAGGTCCGATACCAATTTTAACAGCATCCGCACCAGCTTCAATAAGCGCTTCTGTACCAGCTGCAGTTGCCACATTACCAGCAATAACTGGAATATGTGGATATGCTTGTTTAATTTCTTTTAAAGTGCGCAATACACCTGCAGAATGACCATGAGCAGTATCGACGATGATTACATCAGCCTTAGCTGCTACGAGAGCATCTAGGCGATCATACATATCTTTAGAAACACCAACAGCAGCACCAACTAATAGACGACCGCTAGCATCCTTTGCAGAATTAGGATATTTTGTAGCTTTTTCAATATCTTTAATGGTGATTAGGCCCTTTAAATTACCATCTTTATCAACTAATGGTAGTTTTTCAATGCGATGTTTACTCAAAATGGATTTAGCCATTTCCAAGGAAGTACCTTCAGGAGCGGTAACCAAACCTTCACTTGTCATACATTCGCCAATTTGACGGGATAAATCAGTTTCAAAACGCATATCGCGATTTGTAATGATCCCTACTAGTTTACCATGTTCTGTAATAGGTACACCAGAGATTTTATATTTGCGCATCAATTCTTCTGCATCAGAAAGAAGATTTTGAGGGCTTAGGAAAATCGGATCAACGATAACACCATGCTCAGAACGTTTAACAGTATCGACTTCATGAGCTTGTTCCTCAATGGACATATTTTTATGGATAACACCCATACCGCCTTCACGAGCCATAGCAATGGCCATACGAGACTCAGTAACAGTATCCATGCCAGAACTAATCATTGGAATATTCAGTGAAATATCACGTGTTAATTGTGTCTTTAAATCTACTTGATATGGTAATACATCAGATGCTGCCGGCACTAACAATACATCATCAAAAGTCAATCCACGCATACCGAATTTATCGTCTCTCATTTGTTTTTTCCTTTCTCGTATAATAAAAAACAAAACTACGACCCGCTCTAGCCCAGTGGGCTAGAACGGATAATCGTAGCTTTCATTAGCGTTCAGACCGCAAAATGCCGCCTTCCATAAACTCATCTTTTTTCATATCAACAAAAATAACCTTAACTGCTTCTACTGGAACCTTTACGATCTCCACAGTAGCCTTAGTGATTGCTTCACCTAATTGTTTCTTTTGTTCTTTTGTACGACCTTCAACGAGTTCAACATGAATTAATGGCATATGGCACCTCCATAGATACAAAAATATTGTTTTTTATATTATACGAGAATAGGCCGTTATATACAAGGGGAAAACCTAGATAAAACCTAGTATTATCGCACCTTATAGAATTATTAGCCCTACCTCTTAATTATACAATATTCTAAGAAATTTTTCACCAAATCTTTTTGATAATTCTTCTTTCATTCGAATTTCTAGTTGATCGATGCCAAATTCTCGAATATATGACAGTACATCATTACGTGCTGCCACTAGTATATCTATATCTTTTATGATATTAGCTACCCGCAAATCAGGTAATCCCGATTGCGCCAGTCCAAACAATTGCCCCGAACCTCGAAGCAATAAATCTTGTTCTGCTAATTCAAATCCATCTTGCGTAGACTCCATTAACCGCAACCGTTCTTGACTGACATCGCCCTTTGAATCACTAACCAAAATACAGTACGCCTGAATATCACCACGTCCAACGCGGCCTCGCAATTGGTGTAGTTGTGATAACCCAAAGCGCTCAGCCCCTTCTATGCACATAATTGTCGCATTAGGAACATTGACGCCAACCTCGATAACGGTTGTAGACACCAGTAATTGAATACGGCCATCATGAAAGGCTTGCATCACCTCATCCTTTTCTTTTGGGTTCATACGCCCATGAACAAGGCCCACTTCAAAGCTTTTATAAAAATAGTCTTTCAATTCCAAAAAGAGTTCTTCTGCGGCTTGCAAATCAAGTTTTTCAGATTCCTCTACTAGAGGGCAAACCACATATACTTGATGTCCTGCCGCCATTTCCTTACCAAAGAACACTCGCAATCGTTCTTTATATGAGCTATCTACAACATATGTCTTGACCGGTTTACGTCCTGGAGGCATTTCCTTAATGAGGGATACCGCTAAATCACCATATACAGATAGCGTCATTGTTCTTGGAATCGGTGTAGCCGTCATAATTAAAACATGAGGATACACCCCTTTATGTTGTAAGGCGGCACGCTGATTAACACCAAATCGATGTTGTTCATCGATAATAACCAATCCCAGGTTCTTAAATTGAACCTTATCTTGAATAAGCGCATGGGTACCGATAATCAATTGAATGGTTCCATTTGCTAACGCCTCATAGATTCTATCCTTTTCTTTTTTAGGTGTGGATCCTGTAAGCAATGCAATATTAATAGGCAAAGTTTTACAAAATTCAGTTATCCCTTCATAATGTTGAGTCGCTAAGATTTCTGTAGGTGCCATGATAACAGCTTGGTATCCATTTTCTACGGCTTTTACAAGGCTCAATGTAGCTACAACAGTTTTGCCAGAGCCCACATCACCTTGTAATAATCGTTGCATCGGCCGTTCATCTTGCATGTCTTGTGAAATTTCAGTTACAGCACGCTCCTGATCACCAGTTAATTTAAAGGGTAAATTCGATCTGCATTGTGCCATTAGTACCCCATCTGGTTCCATCTTAGGCCCTACGTGACATTGCTCTTTATTTCTAAGTAGAGCCAAGCCAGATTGCATGATAAATAATTCTTCATAGGCTAATTGATACCGTGCTTTTTCATGACTTTCACTACTTGAAGGAAAATGCATTTCTTTAAATGCATCATATCGCTTCATACTCGCATGATAATTCATGATTTCAGGCGGTAAAATTTCATCCATTGTATGATGTGCTTCGAACCAATTTCGAATCGATGCGCGCACCACATATTGAGAAACGCCATCCACCAATGGATAAATAGGAACAATGCCCGTATCTGGCATAGCATCTGGCCCAAGATTTTCTATTTGCGGAGAATTCATCTGCATAGAACCATATTGAAATTCGGCCTTACCGTACGCATAGAGGCGTTGACCTTTTTTGTAAAAGTTCTTTTTATATCCTTGATTGAATAATACAATCTTCATCGGACCAGTTCCATCTGTGATGATAACTTCTAAAATAGATAAGCGAGGCCGTGGCCGTTTTTCCGTAATGGATACGACAGTACCTACAACCCCCGCAGTAATACCAGTTTCCAATTCTTTTATGGAATAAATTTTACGTCTATCTTCATAGGAGCGTGGAAAATAAGCCAATAAATTGGATACAGTATCAATGCCTAATTTATGAAGTTGTTTTTCTCGACCTGGTCCAATTCCCTTAATAGAGGTCAGTGCTTCGTTCATTATAATGCCTCACATATAACATACTTAATGAATATAGTGAAAATATATCCATTTTTATATTTCTCTTGCCATATCTCATAGATTTCGACTACAATATTAGCTATAGTATACCAAATATTGTAGTATATTTCATAAAATATCAATGCATGTAGTAAAAACACTTGCTTAAACCTTGTCTTTATGATAATATACTTTTGTTATGTTATAGATTAAGCTTGGAGGTGGAAACTATGGCAAACCTTTGCGAAGTATGTGGCAAATCCACATCTAGCGGTATGAACGTGAGTCACTCTCACATTCGCACAAGAAAAACTTGGAAACCGAACATTCAAAGAGTACGGGCGGTTGTAGACGGTGCTACAAAAAAAGTAAATGTATGCACACGCTGCCTTCGTTCTAATAAAATTACACGCGCGTAAAATAAATAGTACATGTACTCTTAAACAAAAAGACCGTTACCAAATGGTAACGGTCTTTTTGTCGCTCTATTACAGCGTAATATTGGGAATAAAGTAATCTTTAAATAATTTTATAGCATATTGATCTGTTAATCCTGCCACATAATCGACAATATCAACAGTGGAATACACACCATTTCGTTCTACATAGGTTTCTATATCACTTGGATGCTCCATAAAGTATGTAAATAAATTTTTTACTACATGAGCGGCCTTATTACGGTCAGGAATTAATGCAGGTGCTAGATATACATTTTTAAACATAAACTGTCTAAAAACATTCATCGTGCTTTCAATATCAGCAGACATCTGAATCACTGGCTTATCCAACGATTGTTCAACCATATCTTTCACCATGGCCGTAATCATACTAGACGGAGTATCGCCAAAATAAAATCGCACTTCTTCTGGTAAATCGTTAGCTTCTAGCATACCAGCCCGTTGTGCATCATCATAATCGTGACACAAGTACGCAATGCGATCTACAATACGTATAATCTGCCCTTCTAATGTAGATGGTATGGTTGGTCCCGTATGACCTAAAATGCCATCTCGCACTTCTTTTGTAAGATTAAGACCTTGTCTGTTACCATGTTTCTCTAATACTTCGACCATGCGCAAACTTTGTTCATTATGGTTAAAATGGCCCACCATATCGCGCAATGCATATTCTCCGACATGACCAAATGGCGTGTGCCCCACATCATGTCCCATCGCAATGGCTTCCACTAAATCTTCATTAAGTCTAAGAGCACGCGCAACAGTACGACCGATTTGCCCTACTTCAAGGGTATGCGTCATTCTTGTCCTATAATGGTCACCAGGTGCAATATATACTTGTGTCTTATGTTTTAAGCGACGAAAACACTTACTGTGTATAATTCTATCCCGATCCCGTTGAAATGCGGTACGTAGTGGATCTGGTTCTTCATCAATATCGCGCAATGCCATACTGCTTCTCGCCGCATAGGGAGATAAGATCATATCTTCTCGTTCTTCTATACGTTCTCTAATATTCATAGTACCTCTTTATCAAACATGTTAACAATATAATATTTAATAATAGGGAGGCTTGCGCCTCCCCTATTTATTTCCCGGCAGTCATACGGTTTTTATCTACTAATTGCATAACAAGAGATGCTGTTTCTTCAATGGATTTGTTAGAAACATCAAGCACTTGGCAATGTAGACGACGCATAATAGCTTTTGCATATTCTAATTCAGAATTAATGCGCTCAATAGAGGCATAATTAGCCTCATCTTCTAAGCCTATAGCACGCAAACGTTCACTGCGGATATTATTCAATTTATATGGGTCAATAATCAACCCTACAATTTTCTTAGGCGGAATCTTAAATAATTCCTCTGGCAATGGCACCTCAGGAACTAGTGGTAAGTTAGCCGCTTTAATTTTTTTATACGCTAAAAACATGGATAACGGCGTTTTACTTGTACGAGATACACCGATAATCACAACATCAGCCTTTTCGAAGCCTGATGGGTTTTTACCATCATCGTATTTAACTGCAAACTCAATAGCTTCTACCTTTTTAAAATACTCTTGGTCTAGCTTATGAACCATACCAGCTGTCATACGTGGCTTGGTAGATGCCACTGTACCTACAGCATCCAATACAGGGCCCATAATATCAACAGCAGGAATATTATTCTCTGCCGCTTTTTCGTGTAAATAGTTCCGCAATTCTAACGACACAATTGTATGGCAAATTACGTGATTACCATTTTTGGCATCTTCTATAATTTCATCAATTTGAGCCTTATCTTCAATATATGGGATGCGAACAATTTCAATTTGTTCCTTATCGTACTGACTTGCTGTTGCTCTCGCAACGGCCTCTGCAGTTTCGCCTAAGGAGTCAGATATCGCATAAATAATTTTTTCTGCCATTCTTTATACCTCTTGTGTACTACATTCTAAAAACGCCTTAGTCACAGTTGTTTTAGATACACGTCCTACCACCTTTAATCGTTTCTTAGGACTGTCTTGTGATTCATCGTCTTCTCTAACTATAACAGGTAAACAATCGACTTCATAGTCAATCATTTTTTGCGCCGCCACAGCTAACGAATCTGATGGTTCTACGGTGATAACTTTGCTAACGGGTGTCATAATCATTGAGATAGGCATTGTATGTGCATCGGTTTGACCTATGGAGGCACGCAATAAATCCTTGCGTGATACAACACCTTGTAAATAGGAACCTTCGCAAACCAAAATCGTACCCACGTCCTCTGTAAAAATAGTCACGATTGTATCATATAGATTGGTCTCTGGCGATACGATAACGGCTTGTGAAAGCACATCATGTACACTATAAGACCTTAAAATTTCAGCAGTTTGGTCCTTTGGCGACAAGCCAACATAGTAATATCCTACATTAGGTCTTGCTTCGAGAACACCAATCATGGTGAGCACGGCTAAATCCGAGCGCAATGCAGATCGTGTCACATCCAAATGTTCCGCTATAGCACTTCCCGTAACAGGTCCTTTTTCACGTACAATATGGGCTATTGCTTCTTGTCGTTTTGAAAGTTTCACACCCGTCCCTCCTTTCACATATAAATATTATATCCTATGTATCATTTTAGAAAAAGAGGAGGCGCTCTCGCCTCCTCTTTACATCATCAAATAAAGTATATCTTTATTACCATTCAAGGTCTTCTACATCTTGACGACCACGACCTGTAAGTGCATCCATCATCATGCGTTGCTCGATTTGAGCCACCATTTTCTTAGTATTTTTAACCGCATCTGGATTAACAGAGATGGAATCAATACCACTCTTAACTAAGAATTCACAAAGTTCAGGGTAAACACTTGGTGCTTGGCCACAGATGGATACAGTTTTACCATCTTTATGAGCCACTTCGATAAGATGACGAATAGCTCTACGAACGGCTAAATTACGTTCATCATAAATGTGTTGGACTGTTTCATTATCGCGGTCACAACCTAGAACAAGCATTGTCAAATCGTTAGAACCAATGGAGTAACCATCTACGTATTTGTTGAATTGGTCAGCTAGGATAATATTTGCTGGAATTTCAGCCATGAGCCAGATTTTGAAATCTTTACCGCGTACAAGTCCTTCTTGAGCCATCAAGTTAGTTACAAGTTCAGCTTCTTCAACAGTACGGCAGAATGGAATCATAACTTGTAAATTTTTGAAACCAAATTCATTACGTACTTTTTTAATGGCTTCTAATTCTAATTTGAAAGCAGGTGTGTATTTAGGATCATAGTAACGGGAAGCACCACGCCAGCCAAGTAATGCACTGGATTCATGTGGTTCATATTTGTCGCCACCTTTAAGATCGCGGTATTCACTAGATTTAAAATCGCTTAAACGAACTACTACTTGACGAGGTGCTAGTGCTTGACACACTTTACGCATACCTTCAGCCAATGTATTAACAGCTACATCACTGCGACCTGTTTCAATAAGGTGTAATGGATGTTCATGAATGAAAGTAGTCCAAATGAACTCTTCACGCATCAAACCGATACCATCACAAGGCAATACACCGTATTTTTCAGCCAAGTCTGGATCGCCTAAATTCATGTAAATCTTAGTACCCGTTACAGGGATATATTCACTCGCTACAACAGCTTGTTCTTGTGGCGCAGCTGGTTTAACAACATCTTCTAATACGCCATCGTAAACAATACCATTAGTTGCATCAACAGTAATCATTTGGCCTTCTTTAATAGAAGTTGTAGCTTCATGGCTACGGCTCTTAGTACCAACGATACAAGGAATACCAAGTTCACGGCTAACGATGGACGCATGGCAAGTCATACCGCCAGCATCTGTAACGATAGCTTTGGCTTTTTTCATAGCTGGAACCCAGTCAGGTGCTGTCATAGCTGTAACAAGGATTTCGCCTTCTTTGAACTCATCAATATCTTCAGGATTAATGATAACATGTGCCTTACCAGCAGCTTTACCTGGAGATGCTGGTAAACCTTTAACTACGATTTCACGATCTGTAGTAGTTGCTACGCTTGTATCTGCAGTTTGTTCAGATTTATCTTTTCTGGACCATACTGTTTCTGGACGAGCTTGAAGAATCCAGATTTTACCATTTCTTTCATCTACGCCCCATTCCATATCCATGTAGCAACCATAATGTTTTTCAATAGCTTTAGCATATTCAGCTAATTCCAATACTTGTTCATCGGAAATAACTTGTTTATTAGCTTCATCAGCAGGTACGATTTCTTCTATGCAATCGCCATCAGCTTTACGTACAAGGCGAATATTTTTATCATTAATCATACGATCAGTGATAACCATTTTTTGTTTATCTACACGGAAGTTATCTGGTGTAACTGTACCTTGTACTACATATTCACCAAGGCCCCAAGAACCTTCGATTAAAATATTATTGTCATTACCTGTTACAAGGTCAACCGTAAACATAACGCCAGCAGCTTTAGAGAATACCATCATTTGAACAGCTGCACTCAATGCTACTGTCATATGGTCAAAGCCTTGTTTTACACGGTAATATGTTGCACGATCAGTAAATGTAGATGCATAACATTCTTTTACTTTTTCAATAATTGTATCGGCACCACGCACATTTAAATACGTATCTTGTTGACCAGCAAAACTAGCATCTGGTAAGTCTTCTGCAGTTGCACTAGAGCGAACAGCTACGAAAGGATCTTTTTCGCCAACCTTTTCACCTAGTTCTTCATAGGATTTGCGAATAGCTTCAGCCAATGCAGCAGGCATTTCTTCTTGGCAAATCATGCGGCGAATTTTTGTACAAACTTCACGAAGCAATGCAGAGTTTTCTACATCATCTAAATCATCTAACTCTTGACGAATACGATCTTCAAGGCCAGTTTCTTTCATAAATTCACGATACCCATATGCAGTTGTTGCAAAACCATAAGGTACAGGTACATTTGTAGAGGAAGTTAATTCACCTAAGGATGAGGATTTACCACCTACTAAATTTACGTCTTCACGTTTTAATTCATCAAACCATAATACATAAGCTGTTTCGCGATTCATGTGAGAACCTCCTGTTTGTAATTAGTGCAACACATTAAACCTTTTACATATAAATAGTATAACTTAATTTAAATTATGTCAATTTTTATGGGCATATTTTCAAATATATATCACCAAAACAAGAAGATGACCATATAAATTATAAACGGCCATCTCTAAAAACTACTATATGGATATAGTTATTTGCGTTGCATAGAATACATAACATATTAATGCAGTGCAAACGATTAATAAATACTTATTAATATTGGTTAAGCGATACAATATCATTAAGTATACTATCCAAGAATAGAAAATTAAAATATTGCCAAATAGACCGGCAATATTCCACATTATAAAACTCCAATTATTATCTAAGTAATTCAAACTCAAAAAATAAGACTGAAGATAAAATTTTATACTAGCAAATAAAAAGCAAAGCCCCATTGAATATATTGTCATTACTATAAAACTTTTTAATGAGGTTGAATGCCACCATTTTAATAATAACCATAACAAGAATGCTAATATTATGGTTTTAAACATTATGTAAACATAATCTACAACAAAAACTATTATGTAATTAACATAAACTAGCTTATGATCAAGAATTGGTAAAATATGAAGAACATCAATACCAGCATTCCCCATAACGATTCGCAAGATAACCCAAGCCAGAGTATATAAACATATTGCACCGTTAAATGTAATACCTTGAATTATATCTAGTATCGTCTTTTTATTAGGATGTACTAATAATCTTATTGAATCTCGAAACATTAAATTCCTCTTTATTTAATAGTCAACTGAAAAAAGCTTCCAAAGGCTCGAAAATGATTGATATACCTACTAGCAATAACGATAAGAATATTGCTATGCCCCATTTGTTTAAATTAGTTAATCTGTATAAGAGTACAGTAAATAGAAAGTATACATAAATTTCAAATAGACCTACTAGAAAATGAACAAAATCATATATAGTTTTCCCCCAAAAAAGACTATCGATAGAAATCTTCTTAACCAAATTAAAAACTAAAATATTAGGAATAGTAACAAAAAAATTTAATGCAGATATTACTAGGGTTACCATGAAAACTTTTAAAAAGTCTACTTTAACCCAAATTCGCATAACAATCCAACATATAAATGCAATCAAAATAGAAAGAAATAATCGATAAGTAAAATCAATTAAATAGGATGATAAATTAAAACCAACAAATGTATCTAGATATGAAATATGAATACTTTGCCAAGCTTTAACATGAATTCCATTTATTAAATACAATCCACGCACTGTAATCCAACCGATACAAAATAATGTTAGTGCTGATTTTATTGTTTCATTTTTTATTAGATATGTGGCACCAGAAGATATAGGTTTAAATAGCAATAATTCTAACGATTTCTTCATGTATAATTTTTCTCCAATACTATACTCCACTTTATACTAAACAGCCTTTAATTATAAGTTTTTGGGGTTAAAAATATTAAAAATTATCTTCAGTTAAAACAATAGGGAGCTAATTATATTAGCTCCCCATTGTTTTTATATTAATATTATTGACTCAAAAAATATCAACTAATTAAATTTAATTTTTACAAATTTACGCTTACCTACTTGAACAATCATACCATCTTCAAGAACTAGGTTTTCTTCGCCATATTTTTCACCGTTTACTTTGAATGCACCAGCTTTAATAGAGCGGCGTGCTTCACCATTAGAAGCAGTCAAACCCGCATCCGTACAAAATTGTGGTACGAAAATAGCTTCGCTAGGTGTATCAATAGCATATTCAGGAATATCTGTTGGCAATGCATGTTGTTGGAATACGCGTTTAAATTCATCTTCCGCTTCTTGCGCTGCTTGTTCACCATGATATAAACGAACGATAGTTTTTGCCAATTGCATTTTTGCATCCCGTGGATGTAATGTGCCATTTTCTAAACGTTCTTCCATGTCTTCTTGATCTTCGATAGACATATCCGTAACGAGCATGAAGTAACGCATCATCAATTCATCAGGAATAGACATGGCTTTACCATACATATCTTTAGGTGCTTCATCGATACCGATGTAGTTACCCAAGGATTTACTCATCTTTTGAACGCCGTCAAGGCCTTCGAGCAATGGCATAGTAATAACTACTTGAGGTTCTTGTCCTGCCAATTCTTGCAAGTGACGCCCCATAAGTAAGTTGAAAGTTTGATCTGTACCACCAAATTCAACATCTGCATGCAATGCTACAGAGTCTTGACCTTGCATCAATGGATACATAAATTCATGTACACCAATAGGACGACCTTCTTTGTAACGTTTATCAAAGTCATCGCGCTCCATCATACGTGCTACTGTATAAGAACTTGCCAAGCGAAGTACATCAGCGAAGTTCATGGATTCAAGCCATTCACTATTATCACGTACAATTGTTTTTTCAGGGTCTAATACCTTAAAGATTTGTGTCTTATAGGTTTCCGCATTTTTTAATACTTCTTCCTTAGTAAGTGGTGGGCGTGTTACGCTTTTACCAGTAGGGTCACCAATACGAGCCGTAAAACCGCCGATTACAATAACCACTTGATGGCCAAATTCTTGGAACAAGCGAAGCTTACGAAGTGGTACGGTATGACCTAAATGAATGTCAGGAGCCGTAGGATCGAGGCCCAATTTTACGATCAATGGTTTATTCTCTTTAATGGAACGTTCTATTTTTTTAACTAAGTCTTCTTCATTAATTATTCCAGATACGCCATGTGTAATTTGGCGCACTTGTTCTTGTGCTGTAATCATGGAAATCCTCCTACATAAAATCTGTTCTTTATAGTATACCATTATAAATAGGCTTTCACAATTATATATAGTGTTTGTTTTATGTCTTTTATGGTATACTATTTATAACTGCGTAATATATTTTACGTTATATTTACTTTAAAAAAGAGGTGACTCTATGGGTAATAACTCAAATATAAGAGCTCGTCGTAAACCAGCTCCTAACCCGAGCAATCCAAAGGCATCAACTAAAAAGACGATTTGGATGATTGTATTATTACTTGTTCTTATTGTAGCCGGTGGCGGTTGTGGTTTTATAAGCGCTACCATGTCAAATCTTCCAGATGTATCTAACGTACGACCATCTGCATCGTCTCAGATCTATGACGTACATGGCAATTTAATTACTACGGTTCACTCCACAGAAAATCGTTTGCCAGTCCCAATTAATGAAGTACCAAAAGAATTACAAGATGCTTTTGTAGCTACTGAAGACTCCCGTTTTTATAGCCATCACGGTATCGACCCTATCGGTATTTTACGTGCTATTTGGGTTAATGTTGTACATAGTGGTGTATCCGAAGGTGGTTCTACAATCACACAACAATTGGCTCGTAATGCATTTCTTTCCCAAGACAGAACTCTTAAACGTAAGATTTCCGAAGCTTTATTAGCACTTAAAATCGAACAGCACTATACCAAACAAGAAATTCTTGAAATGTATATGAACCAAATTTATTTTGGTCAAGGTGCTTATGGTGTTCAATCAGCAGCTCATGTTTACTTTGGTAAAGATGTACGCGATTTAACATTAGCTCAATGTGCTATGCTTGCTGGGTTACCTCAAAGTCCTAACTACTACTCCCCATTCAACAACTTAGAAGCCGGTAAAAAACGCCAGGCTGTTGTATTGGGCCAAATGGTTAAGTATGGTTATCTCACACAAGATAAAGCCGATGCAGCTCGCGAAGCAGATTTAGGTTTAGTTGCTAAGCAAGAGCAAACTCACGAAAACAACAATGCATCTTATTTTATCAATTACGTAATTGCTCAAATTTCTGAAAAATATGGTGATGATGCAATCTATAAAGATGGTCTAAAAATTTATACCACTCTCGATATGGATGCTCAAAATGCTGCAGTTGCAGCAATGCAAAATCTACCAACTATGTATACTGACCAAAATGGTCTACACCAACCACAAGGTGCTATTGTAGCAATGAATCCACATAACGGTTATATTGTTGCCATGGTCGGTGGTCGTGGAGATGATGCCTTTAACCGTGCATCACAAGCGGAACGTCAACCAGGCTCTGCTATGAAACCATTTGTTTACTTAGCTGCTATTCAATCTGGTAAAACTCCAGGTTCCATTGTTGATGACAGTCCTGTTGATTTTAATGGATGGCGTCCTCAAAACTATGAACGAAACTATGAAGGCAATATTACTTACCGTTATGCATTACAACATTCTCGTAACGTACCAGCTGTAAAAATTGCTGATGAAGTGGGCATGTCTAAGATTATCGACTTAGCTAAAAAGATGGGTATTACTACCTTAACTGATGAAGATAACAACTTATCAACAGCACTCGGTGGTTTAACTCATGGTGTTTCACCATTAGAAATGGCAGAAGCCTATGGCGTACTGGCTAATGGTGGCGTCAAGGTTCAACCGACAGCAATCATAAAAATTGTGGATCGCAACGGACAAGTGGTGGAAGAAAATTCCATCCAAGAAAAACGCGTCGTTGAAGAAAAAGATGCGGCTATCATCACAGATATGTTAGAGTCTGTTATCAATGGTGGTACTGGTGGCAATGCTGCTATCGGTAGACCTGCAGCTGGTAAAACAGGTACAACAGATGATGAAAAAGATGCTTGGTTCGTTGGATATACACCTGATTTAGTTGCTGCGGTTTGGATAGGCGATGACTACGGATCTGAAACATTAGGTATTACCGGTGGTTCAACGCCAGCAGTAATGTGGAGACAATTTATGTCGGCCGCATTAGCTAATACCCCTGCTTCTGACTTTAATGTACCTGCTAGTGCTCAAGCGGCTGTCAGCGAGGGCCATTATAACCCAGTAAAAGAAGCTCCGAAAAAGGACGACAAAGACAAAAAAGATGACAAAGATAAAAAGGATGGTAAGGATAAGAATGATGCAATCTCAAAAGATGATGACTCATCATCCAAGGTAGAATCTACAGATTCCAAACCAAGTCAATCGAAGTCTAAAAAAGAGAAGAAAAAAGATCGCTAACCACTAGCGAAGCAACATACTAAGAGGCAAAACCACATGGTTTTGCCTCTTTTCTATTACAAAAAAAGAAGCAGACTCATAGTTGTCTGCTTCTTATCTAGCACTATCGTAAGGATTGTATATTATTTTAACACTACATTTGTAGCACCTGCGCCACCTTCATCATAGCCAGCAGTTTCAAAATGTGCTACTTGTGGCAAGGTTCGTAAATACTGATGTACGCCTTCGCGCAATGCACCAGTCCCTTTACCATGAATGATACGAACTTGATTGATGCCGCCTAATAGGGCTTGATCAATAAATCGACCTACAGAAACAACAGCTTCATCTACGGTTTGACCGAGAATATTAATCTCTGTACGCACTTCTTTTTGACGTTGTACGGCAGAGCCACCTGCTTTCTTACGTATTTTAGGTTGGGCCTTAAGATTATCTCGTTGAATCTTATTGGATTCTTCTCTCGTAGTAGATTGTAATTCATTTACTTTCACAGTAGCAGATAAACCATTGATATCTACAGTAACACGATTACCCTTAATGGATAAAACCGTCCCTAACGATCGCAAAGATGTGACATATACGACTTGACCAATAGCAACTGCATCAATGGATAATGTCTTACGATCATCGTTCACCGGTGCCTCTGGCACGTGAACATTAGAGATTCCTTTACGAGCTGCATTGATGGCGGATAGGCGCTTATCCTTATTTGTCTCAGAGAATTGAGCCTTTAACTGTTTAATGATGGCTTCCCCTTCTACGCGGAGACTACGTTTCATCGATTCCGCATCAGCTTGAGCCTTCGCTAACATCTGTTTGCGTTTTTCATTAAACTGTTTCTTTTCTCTTTCTAATTGACCGCGCATGCGACGTGTTTCATCTAATTCTTTTTTGAGTGCCCGTTCGCGTTCCGATGACTTACGTAATTGTTCATTCAAATCGGTTAGAACATTTTCCATTTCACTACTGCCAAATTTAGACTTGTAATCGCGTGCACGATTGACAATATCCTTTGGTAGCCCTAAACGCGCTGCAATGCTCAATGCATGACTACTACCAGCTACGCCAATATGTAATCGATAGGTAGGCTTTAAGGTGCGCTCATCAAATTCAACATGACCATTTTCGATACCTGCCGTATGGTACGCATAGTTCTTTAACTCATTATAGTGAGTACTTACCATCATAAGTGTTCCTTTTTGGCGGAAGAATTCAAGTATGGATACAGCTAAAGCACTACCTTCCTCCGGATCTGTGCCGGAGCCGAGTTCATCAAGTAGCACAAGATCATTAGGACCACAATGTTTAATAATAGAAATCACTTGTGTCATATGTGCAGAGAATGTAGACAAGCTAGCTTCAATGCTTTGTTCATCCCCAATGTCTGCAAAAATATTGTGAAAAATCGGCAATATAGAACCGTGATCAGCAGGAATAAATAAACCGCTTTGGTTCATAAGGGATAATAAGCCAAGTGTTTTTAATGACACCGTTTTACCACCCGTATTGGAGCCAGTAATCAATAAAATTCGATAGTCCGTACCCAAACGAATATCTGTAGGTACAACTGTATTGGCAGGAATCAACGGATGGCGAGCACGCATCAAATTGACGTCACGCCCTTCGCTCAATGTGGCTTGTACTGCCTTTTGAGCTATAGCGAGTTTTGCTTTACCATAGACAAATTCAATATGGGATACCTTTTCACAGGCATCCATCAGATCATTACTATGTTGTTTGATATGGGCTGAAAGTTCCTTATAAATGCGTAATACCTCTTGCTCCTCACCAATTAAAGCTTCTTGCAAATCATTGTTTAGCTCTACAAGTCGCATCGGTTCAATATATAATGTTTGCCCTGTTGCAGATCGGTCGTGAATTAAACCATCAAAATATTGGCGATATTCTTGCTTAACAGGAATTACATAACGATTGTTGCGTTGCGTAATAATCGCTTCTTGGAAATATTTCTGATTATCCTTGTCATGCAATATGGCTTGAATATCGTGTTTAATACGATCTCGCGTCTTACTAATCGTATTCCGTAGGCTCGCCAATTTAGGAGATGCTGTATCGAGCAGTTCCCCTTTTTCATCAAATACACGTTTTAACCGTTGTTCCACACGGTCCATATTCGGCATGTCTTGCATCCATAAAGACAATAATGGGTATTCCATATACTTCGCTCTAAAGAACTTCGCCATACGTTTGTAGGCACCTATGGTTATATAGACATCCCATATGGCTTCTCGTGAAAGCACAAAATCCTTACGACTCTTTTTACAAGATTCACGTATATCTCGAGTCCCCCCTAAAGGTTGCTCGATTTCTGTTTGCCAAGAGCGCAGTGCTTCTGCTGTTTCATCTAAAGCCTCTTGAATCTTTTCTCGATTCGTCATAGGTTCCAATGCTAAAGCCATTTCTTTAGCAATAATAGAGCTACAATGACTAGCCAACTCTTCTTTAATTTTTATAAAATCTAATACATCTTCATTAAACAATGTACTACCTCGTTCTATAAAATACCTCTAAAATAATGTCCCCGTGTAATAGATTCGCCTTGGTAATCTATTTTCTTAGGTGGTGCCTCCATCGTACCCGTTGCTATGCCAACATATTGGGATACAATATCTTTCACATAACTTGGTTTCATATGACGACCATCTACGCGTAATATGGAAATTCCTTTTTGTAATAACATAGGTACATAGGCTCGCATATCCATTTCATGACTATTCATGATGTGCATACGACAGTATGGGTCCGTACGAATTGGGAATATTTCACCTTTTCTATCCTTTAACGAATACGATTCCTTAACACATGGCATAGGACAATTTACTTTACTACCTGTGCCAACAAAACTTGCAATAGAACAATATTCGGAAATCATCATTTCCGTATAGCCATGTATCATCGTCTCAATAGGAATGTGACTATGTTTAGCTAGTTCCGTAATTTGTTTTAAGGTCAACTCTTGCGATGGATTTACACAACTTATATGTAACTGTTCCCAGAAATGTAATGTAGGTGTATTGAAAATATTAAGGCCTGTATCAGCCTCAATGGCATCTGTATATCCTAATTCACGGAGCCATAATAATGCTTGTGGCACGTGAATAGAAATACTATCTGGATGAGCCTGTACGATTGCCTCTAATGTATGTTTATATGCTTCTACTTCATCATCTTTCACAACTCGTGGTGTAGCAAAGGTGCAAATCACATCAGATTGAGCACATAAACGGGCCACCTCATCATATACAGATAACGCATATGGTGTACGACTCAGTCTATCACCACCAAAAACGATTTTCTGTGCTCCACCAGAAATTGCTGCTTTCACACCTTCTATTTCATCGACACGAGCTGAAATCATAGGACAAGTATCATAGGATAACTCGTGTTGCGCCTTGAAATCATAATCTACATCGCCTGTTACTTGCAATGCTTGCCATGATTCTACATGATGTGTAATTAACGCTGTTTCTAAAGCAGTTACGGCATCACGACGTAGTGCATTAAGAACGCTAGCAGGCCACATATAAGGGCCATCAGGAATATCTACATAAGATAGTCTAAATAACGTATTACCCAACCGACCTAACTGTTCTGTTACCTTCTCTAACGATGTAGGCACTTTATTAGCAATAGCTGGCACATACTCATTTGTAACAGTCACACTAAGGCCAGAGTCTAGGATGGCAGTTAATTCAGTATAATTTGTTTCACCATTAGAACCAACACTGAGATATACAGACATATCATATTTACGGGTAAACTCTTGTAAGCCTCGTGACTTTGTATTCTTTGGTGTAGATGCTAAATATAATTGACCTACTGCTAAGCCCTCTGCGGGTCGCCCTTTATACAGCGTATCGGATACACATGTCCATTCGTCATCTACCGTATAATAGGTAACACTGCCATTAGATTGTAATATTTTAACTAATGAACCTTGTTCAATAGGTTCTGTTAAGGATAAGTAAACTTCCCCTTTTTTCGTATACGATTCGCCGATTGGCTTACCCTGATGATTTGGCGCCACTACGGTCATCATTTGTCGACCTACCGTATCTTCTAAATAGGCTGTGGAAAATCCACGATTAAATCCAGAGGCTAGTGCTTTACGTTGATTTTCGTGAATTGATGCCTCATCCAATATCTCTCTATAAGTACCTATCACTTGACGAACATAGGATACCTTTTTCATACGACCTTCTACCTTAAAGGATGTAACACCAGCCGCTACGAGTTCATTCATATGCTCACTATAATTGAGGTCCTTTGGACTTAGCAAATAAGCTTCATGTTTAGGTAACACACTTGCACCCTTAGAATCCAATAATTCATAAGGTAAGCGACAAGGTTGTGCACAAGCACCTCGGTTACCACTGCGTCCACCGATGAAAGAACTCATCAAACATTGACCTGAGTAGCATACACATAATGCACCATGTACAAATACTTCAATTTCTGCCTTACAATGTTTGCATATATGTTGAATTTCCTTAAGACTTAATTCACGAGCCAAAACAACACGTGTAAAGCCTAGGCTTTCATAAAAACGAACCGCATCAAGTGTAGCAGCCGTCATTTGTGTACTCCCATGAAGATGGATGTTTGGTGCAACACGTTTTGCAATTTCTGCAACAGCTAAGTCCTGCACGATGATGGCATCTACACCAATGGAATCTAAATCCTTAATATACTGTTCAAGGTCCTTCAGTTCCGTATCGCCAATCAAAATATTAACGGTTACATACACAGACACATCTAAAATATGTGCTAACCGTACAGCCTCACGCAATTCATCAATACCAAAATTGGCTGCATGAGCCCGTGCGTTAAAGACCTTGCCCCCTAAATATATAGCATCTGCCCCCGATTCTAAGGCGGCCATAAAATTTTCCATCGTACCCGCTGGTGCTAATAATTCCATAATAAATCCTTTCTGACTCATTACCTATACCTTCTATTATACAACAGGGGATAGATAGACATAAAAGGGTTTACCATAAGGTAAACCCTTTCACGATGATTTATCGTAATTTACAATTTTTACTTGCTAATGCATCAATAATCGCTTGAATTGCACCATCAATGTCTTCATCATTTAATGTGCCTTCCATCGATCTAAATTGTAAATTATAAGCTAAGCTACGATAGCCTGCTTCAATATGTTCCCCTTCGTAAACGTCGAAGATAGATACGGATTCTAAGTATTCTCCACCATGTTCCTTAATAAGCGCTACAATGTCACCACTTGTAACAGATACTGGTGCTACAATAGCCAAGTCACGACTTGTACCTGGGAATTTACTGAATGATTGATATCTAAATGGCGGTACTGTAATGGATAATACAGCTTCCAAATCGATTTCAAACATATACACTTTACCAGACAAATCGAAGTTTTTAACCACTTGTGGGTGTAATTCACCATAGTTTGCAATTGTTACACCATTGACTGTATAATGTGCACTTACGCCTGGATGGTAATAGCTTTCACTAGATGGTTGAATATCATATTGAGTCAATCCTAATTTAGCTAGTAAACCGTCAACTACACCTTTTACATCATAGAAATCAGTGTCGCGTTGCGCTTGATTCCATGCGGCCTCTGTAACCTTACCCATCATAATACCACATGCCATAGGGCGTTCATGCGGTACTTCTGTTAATGGCAATGCCTTTGGTTCATACACATTAGCCGTTTCAAATAACCACAAATCCTTATTTTGTTGAGCAATATTGCGTTTAGCAGCTTCAATAACAGCTGGCACCAACGTAGTTCTCATATATGGGAACTCTTCGGAAATAGGATTTAGGATTGGAATTGCCGTATAACGATTATCACCTTCTGGTAACATCATATTCGTAAGGCCATCTTTGTGCATGAAACTAAATGTAATGATTTGGCTAAGACCTGCATGTGCTAAGTAATGAGTTACTTCTTTTGTTAACGCTTTCTTAGGTGTCATACCACCGGAGGACAGTATCGCTACAGGAATTGTAGGCGCAATATTATCATAGCTTACGATTCGCGCTACTTCTTCAGCAATATCAGGCATACCAGTTACATCATCGCGCCATGTTGGAACGAGTGCTTCGATGGTATCACCGGATTCAGTAATACCGAATTCAAGCTTCGTTAAAATATCTACCATTCTATCTTTTTCAATAGATGTGCCAAGATAGTCATTGATTTGTTCTGCAGTGAAAGTTACAGTACGTTGTTCTACTGGTTCTGGATATACATCAATAACGCCAACACTCACCTTACAAGAAGGACAGATTTGTTGTAACAATTGTGCAGCACGGTCGATAGCATATGCTGTATATTTATGGTTTACACCGCGTTCAAAACGACCAGATGCTTCGGAACGCATACCTAATGCTTTGGATGTACGACGAATAGATGGTCCATTAAATACAGCAGCTTCGAACAAGACGTTTGTAGTTTTATCTGTTACTTCACTAGTAAGACCACCCATAACGCCTGCTACGCCGATTGGGCCCTTTGTATCTGCAATGATAAGCATGGACTCATTGAGTTCACGTTCATTACCGTCTAGTGTAGTAAGTGTTTCACCGGCTTTTGCACGACGTGCAATAAGGGTATGGTCCGCTACACAATCATAATCATAAGCATGCATTGGTTGACCTAATTCAAGCATAACGTAGTTTGTTACGTCCACTACATTGTTAATAGGGCGAATACCGCTGTTACGCAAACGATTTTGCATCCACAATGGAGATGGTTCGATGGTAACATTCGTAACAAGACGGGATGTAAATCGCGTGCAAAGATCATGTGCTTCGATAGCTACAGATGCTTTACCTTCGATAGACTCACCATTTTCATTCACCATAATAACTGGGAATAAAGCTTTTTGATTTGTCATGATACCGAATTCACGGGACAAACCTACCATAGAGAAGCAGTCTGCACGATTAGCTGTTAATTCAAATTCATATACAGTATCATCAAGCATAAGTGCTTCTTTAATATCTAAACCAATTGGTGTACCTTCAGGGAAAATATAGATGCCTTGTGCTTCTTCTGGTCTTACCAAATCAGAGGAAATACCGAATTCAGCAACAGAGCAGAACATGCCTTCTGATACAATACCACGTAATTTACCTTTTTTGATTTCTGTACCATCTGCCAAACGAGATTTATGATAAGCCACCGGTACGATTTGACCAACAGCCACATTCGTAGCAGCGGTAACGATTTGCTTAGTAATTTCTTCCCCATCTTCAGATAAGCATTGTACTTGGCATACTTGTAATTTATCTGCATCTGGGTGTTTTGTAATTTCTACGATTTTACCAGTATAGATTTTTTTCAAACCTGGATCCATAGAAAGTACTTCTTCTACAGGAATACCTGCTTGTGTCAATTCATCCGCTAATTCTTGGGCAGGACGATTTAGATCAAGAGGTACGTATTCATTCATCCATTGTAAGCTTGCTTTCATTTCTACCTCCTAAAATTGTTCCAAGAAACGGATATCATCTTCAAAGAATAGACGTAAATCGCCAATACCATATAACAACATAGCAATACGTTCTACGCCCATACCAAAGGCAAAACCTTTCACCTTATTAGGATCATAGCCATTAAGCTCAAGTACACGAGGATGTACCATACCACAACCTAAGATTTCAAGCCACCCTGTATGAGAGCATACACGACAGCCTTCACCACCACACATTACACAGGAGATATCTACCTCTGCAGATGGTTCTGTAAATGGGAAAAAGCTTGTACGGAAACGTACCTTTGTTTCATCACCAAACATATGGCGTAGGAATGTTTCAATGGTTCCTTTCAAATCAGCAAACGTAATGTGTTCATCAATAATCAAGCCTTCTACTTGATGGAATACTGGAGAATGCGTAGCATCATAGTCCCAGCGATATACCTTACCAGGCGCAATCATGCGAATCGGGCTGTTCGGCTCATGACGTTGCATGGTACGTGCTTGTACAGGAGATGTATGAGTTCTAAGCAAGAAATTTTCTGTAATATAGAAAGAGTCTTGCATATCGCGTGCTGGATGATCTTTTGGTAAATTAAGACACTCAAAGTTGAAGTGATCTTGTTCGATTTCAGGACCTTCTTCAACGGTATAGCCCATTTTCATGAAGAAATCTTCAATCATTTCGTTTACTGTTGTCAACGGATGAATATGTCCTGTTTTGGAAGCTCTACCAGGTAGAGTGATATCGATTTTTTCCTCTTCCAAACGAGCGTTCATAGCCGCTACTTCCATAGAAGTTTTCAATGCATCGATTTCTTCCTCTAATGCTTGACGAACTGCATTGACAAGAGCACCCATTTTAGGGCGTTCCTCTGGGGAAAGTTTACCCAACCCTTTTAGCAATGCTGTTACTTCACCTTTTTTACCTAAATATTTTACGCGTACGTCTTGCAACGCTTGTTCATCAGAAGCGCTTTTAATAGCAGATAAGGCTTCTTCTTTAATGCGTTGTAATTCTTGTTCCATACAACCGTCCTCCTAAATTACAAAGTTCAACCCCCATTATACCAAATTTGGGTCATCTTCTTCAATGAATCTCCAAGGTAAATCCGGTAAAGGACGCTCTTCTACCACAAAAAACGTACCTCTTGCTATATGTACCACTTCACCTAACTCGTTATAAATACGTGCAGTAGCCACCATCGTAGTTTTACCACTGTGTTCCACATTCGCTACACCACGCAATACTGTGCCGCCTTTGACAGCTTTCAAATAGTTACCATTAATATCAATGGTGCTCACCGATTTTCCTAGTGTAAAGCATGCCGTTCCCATCAAGCTATCTGCAAAGCCAATACAAACAGCACCATGCAAATGGCCTCTAAAATTGCAGTACTCTGTTTCATTTGTTTGTAACGTCATTTCTGCATGACCAGGTTCTACAGTTGTCACCTCAGAATCTTTTACCCAGGAAAAAGGATTCTGTGTACGTAATTCATTAAAATATTCCAATAATGTTGTTGCCATAATTTCCTCACTAAATTAAAAATAGTGCGTTACATCATACTTAATTGTATCATGCAACGCACTGTATGCGAATATGTCTATTACATTATATAAATGTGAGATCTCCCAAATATCCGCATCTACCCATACTATTCATAGTGTAACGCATCAATTGGATTTAATTTAGCCGCTTTTCGCGCAGGATAAATACCGAATACCAAACCTATGGCCATGGAGAATGCAAAGGATAACACGATAGTAGGTACCGAAATAACTGTACTCATACCAGATGCCAATCCTATCAGTTTTGACGCACCTATACCGAGAGCAATGCCTATGAGACCGCCCATAAGACTGATTACAACAGCTTCGATTAAGAATTGTGTAACAATGACAAAGTATGTAGCACCTAAGGCCTTACGAATACCAATTTCACGAGTCCGTTCGGTAACGGAAACGAGCATGATATTCATAATCCCAATGCCGCCTACAACAAGGGAAATAGCCGCCACAGCACCTAAGAACAAGGTCAAGGTTCCTGTGGTTTGCTCCATTGTTTCCATAATCGATTTCATATTCTGAATGTTGAAGTCATCAAGGTTTGTATCTTTAATACTATGACGAACGCGCAATAGATTTTCTATATCCGATTGTAAACGGTCAATACCATTATCGTCACTAGCAACGACGTAGACCATACGAAGATAGTCAACACCTTCTACACGTTCCATAGCCGTTGTATAGGGAATAAAAATGACATCATCTTGGTCATTCCCCATAGTACCATTCCCTTTACTGTTAAGAACACCGATAACTCGGAACGGAATATTTTTAACACGAATTTCCTTACCCACTGGGTCCTCACCAGCAAATAAGTTCTTAACTACGGTTTGTCCCACAACAGCTACGCGTTCACGATTTTCTACATTCTTGCTAGATATAAATCGACCTTCAGCCATGGTCCAATTATTTACATCTTGAAAGTTACTACTTACACCACTAACAGTAGTAGTCCAGTTCTTACTTTGGTATATAGTTACATAAGAATTAGCTGTATATGGACTTGCTGCCTTGACGCCATCTAATTTGCTAATAGCTTGATAATCAGAAACCTTCAAAGATTTCATTGACCCTTGCGATGGACGCACACCCGGTGTACGTGGAGCACCAGGCATAACCATCAATAGATTGGAACCTAAACTAGAAATGGAGTTCTGAATATCCTGCTTTACACCATTCCCAATTGACACAAGGGCAATAACAGCAGCTACACCAATAATAATACCTAGCATCGTTAAAATGGATCTCATTTTATTGGCAATCAACGATGCCCAGGCCATTAAGAAACTTTCTTTATACATGTGTCACCTCCTGAACAGGAGTCATATTTAAGTTCTTCTTGTCTTCTACAATTAATCCATCCCGTAACACTACATTGCGACTTGCATAGGTTGCAATTTCAGGTTCATGAGTAACAAGAATTATGGTACGACCTTCGTCATAGAGGCCTCTAAAGATGTTCATAACATCAATCGTCGATTTCGAATCCAAATTCCCTGTCGGTTCATCGGCCATGATGATAGCAGGGTCATTCGCCAATGCACGGGCAATCGCCACACGTTGACGTTGACCACCGGATAGTTCTGCTGGTAAATGATCCATACGGTCACCCAAGCCTACAGATGTAAGCAAAGCCTCTGCACGAGTAGTACGTGTTTTTTTATCGATGCCTGCATAAACCATGGGCAAAGCCACATTTTCAATAGCCGTTAATTTCGTTAATAGATTGAAGCTTTGAAAAACAAAGCCAATTTCTTTGTTACGTACGTACGCTAATTCATCATCACTGAGATTAGCTACTTCATTACCATTCAAGCGATAGGATCCCGATGTAGGTCTATCTAAGCAACCTAAAATGTTCATAAACGTTGATTTACCAGAACCGGAAGGTCCCATGATAGACACGAAATCGCCTTTTTGTACCTGTAAATCTATACCATGTAGAACGGGAACCGTTAATTTACCGTTTACATAGGTCTTTGTGATACCTTGAATATCAATAACTGAATGATTCATAGTTCACCTACGCTTAAAACGGTCCACGAGAGTTATTTTTAGGGCTCGTTACATCACCACTAACAATAATTTCATCACCTTCAGAAACGCCGCTTAAGATTTGAACATTTGTATCTCCAGTTACACCTGTAGAAACGGCAGTTCTAACAGGTTGACCATCTTTGATGACATATACATATTCACCTTGTTTATCAGTACGTACCGCTGTTAATGGTACAACAAGGGTATTCTTAATATCATCCCCAAAGATTGTGGCACGTGCGGTCATAGATGGCAAGAAATTCGAGGAAATATCGGCTGGAATCGATACTTTCACAGTATAATACACTACGCTATTACTTGTAACACCCATATTCCCTTTAGTACCTTTTGCAATTTCAGATACATAGCCTGTGAAAGTTTGACCTGGCTTAGAGTCAACAGTAAATTCTACCTTAGAGCCATTTTTTACATTGCCAATATCAGTTTCATCAACTGTCAAATAAATTTCTAAATCAGACAAATCCGCAATAGTCGCAATGATCATTTGTGTCGAAATACCGGTACTAATCGTTTGTCCCGCCTTAAGAGGTGTCCCTACTACGGTACCCGACATAGGTGCAGTAATAGTAGCATCACTTAAGTCAGCAGATACTCTATCATATGTAGATTGAGCTTGTTCATATGCGGTCACAGCATCATCATAAGTTTGCGCTGCTACGGCATTTTGATCGATTAGCGCTTTATAACGATTCATATCTAAGCGTGCTTTATCAAGAGCAGCCTTTGCATTATCGACCTGAGCTTGTAATTGTCGTGTATCAATATAGGCGATAATTTGACCTTGCGTAACATGATCATTTTCCTTGACCAATACCTTTTCAAGTTTACCCGCTACATTAGTAGATACGTCCACATAATTAACAGGATTAATGGTACCTGTAGCACTGATACTCGTTTTTACATCGCCCTTTTCAACCCTACCTGTAGTATATTTCTGCTGGGTCTGTGCACTATCATTTGTATGAACATAATAATAGCCACCACCACCTAATAAACAGATAGCAATAACACCACCAATAATACGTTTACGGTGCTTCTGAAATAATTCTTTCATATATACTCCTTAATAAATGAGTCATTCCATTTTCATGCATTACATTGTACTAAAAAATTATCGCTTATACAATATAATTTTACAATCCCATATTAATGACTCAATATAGAGATTAATTCATACTGACTTTTATCAATGCCAAACTTCATTGTTTTAGCGTTTTCATAGGGTATAGCTCGAATCTGACCATCAACATACCCAGTAATACAATTATGCTCTCCACGTACTAAGCAATCCACTGCCAACTCACTCATACGAGCAGCTAAAATGGCATCTAATGCGGATGGTGCACCGCCGCGTTGTAAATAGCCTAGAACTGTTAAACTCGGATCAAAGTATGTATGTTGTTTAATATACTCTTTAACCTCACCACTAGAGTAGGCCCCTTCAGCAACGAGTATAATACTATATTCTTTACCTAACTGATGAGTCTTATTAATATGTTCACATACCTCATCTAATGGCATTGGGTATTCAGGTACTAATACAAGCTCTGCACCACTCGCCAACCCAGCTTGTAATGCAATATGTCCCGAACGGCGCCCCATAACTTCGATTATAGCCACTCGTTCATGAGAGTTTGATGTATCGCGAATACGTCCTACCGCATCAACTACAGTATTAAGTGCGGTATCAAAACCAATCGTATATTGAGTACCATTCATATCGTTATCTATGGTACAAGGAATGGTTATCGTAGATTGACCGAGCCGCATCAGAGCCTCTGCACCAGCTTGTGATCCATCACCGCCAATAACGATTAAATGATCGATACCAAAATCTTGTAATATTCGATAGGCTCGTTGCTGCACATCTAAATTTTTAAACTCTGGATAGCGAGCCGTTCTAAGAATTGTACCGCCAGTGGTAATAATACCGCCCACATCACGAGCGTGTAAAGGCCTTATTTCACTATTAATAATGCCCTCAAATCCTCGTTCTATACCATATACGCTAAAGCCCTCATGGATTGCTTTTCTTGTGATGGCGCGAATGGCTGCGTTCATTCCTGGTGCGTCTCCGCCGCTTGTTAGTAATGCTATTTTTTTCATGTCTATTTCCCTTCTGCTGCTTTGGTTCAGCTTGTATGTCTTTAGACATAATTTCAGTTGTTTTGGGTTGTCTTCGCGCCTTAAATTGAACACCTATAGCATCCAATTGACGCTCAATTGCTTTCATAAAATCATAGGTACGTCCATTAGTCGTATCCAATACATAATCACACTGTTTATATACTGGCTTCCATGCCTGAATCATATTATGAACAAAGGCAGAAACATTGGTATAATCCATCGTTGGTCGTTTGCCCACACGACGATTGACGCGGCTTACAATTCGGTATTGTGCCGCTCGTATACCTATAATAAAAGAAAATTTCTTAAGCGATCTAAGCGTTCTATGCTCTATAGGAAAATTTCCACCTACACTAATAACCGCCTCGTGATATAGGGAAACTTTTTTTAGAACCTCTAATTCAGCACGACGAAATGCTTTTTCGCCAATCTTTTTATAAATTTCTGCAATGGGCAACCCAAAACGACCTTCCAATACTCGATCGGTATCCACGAATTGCCATCCTTTTAAATCTGCTAGATTACGTCCAAAATGGCTTTTTCCACTTCCCATGGACCCAATGAGAATAATATTTCGTTTTACTATCATGTTACTATTGCCCCTTATTCTTACGTTAAAATTTATTTTACTATAAAATTGGCATAAAAACAAAAATGAACATACAATAATGAGAATTATTACTCATTATTGTATGTTCATTTTCTTTACATCACTAATGGCGTAACCTTGCATGTAAAGAATATACTATCTCCTTTTGTATCAATAGAAATAATTTGTATATAACAATACTTTATCTTCTGTTGCACCATATTATACCAAGATAAAAAGGACTGACTGGTTCCAACCAGAGTCAGATCTAATACATCATCATGATGAGAACTACTCGTTATAATTAAAGGTTCTCTATTTATACTTTGATATATATCATCTACCCAATATTCATGCAGCAATAAGGATGAAATCAACTCATATGTATGAGAAGATAAAAATTGCTCTTTTACTGTTGTTTCCAATTGGTAATATTCAATATTCTCTACCACCGCTTCATATTGCTCTGTATAGTATCTAGATATCCATAACGAAGAAAAAGCAATTATAATGCTTATACTACACGCTAGGAATATCCTCCTTAGGTTTGGTGTCATGCTGTTTTGTATGTCCATCCAAATGGAATGAACAAGGTCCATCTGCTTTTTCCACTTGTTGTTTCCCATCACAAATCACCTGTTTCATATGAGCTTGAACATATTGAACATACGAATGATAGGCTTCATCATTTGTTGCATTACCATCAACAGTAAATCCTCCATCAGAAAATTCTATATGTCGTAACGTAATGGTTCCTCTTGTTGACATAGCTCCATCCAATAATGTAACAAGACAATATTGATTGTCTAATTGTGCGCCATGTTGTAATAACCGCGACATGGTATCCTCCATAGCATGATATTGATCCCGTATTTGCTTAGATTGTTCATCCATCTGTATTTGTTCGTACTTCGCTACCTGTTCAGTATAAGTTTTATAAGAATAGACCCCCATACCAAGACAAAAAGCACTGAGTAATATAATCACTCCTGCAGTAGCATATATATACAACTTATATTTACATAGCCAAATATACCATCGTAATGAACGGGGCATAAAATTTATTAATCTTTCATTACCATCCTTGTCCAATCCACCGTAACCCCCGCGTAGCCATTCCAATCGCCATATCCCAATCTAATTCACCTAATGTGCAACGCGTGCGACCTCGTCCAAGAAACATCATAGGTATATATTCGGTATTTCCGTATACCTCTTGTAATGCGCTTATATCGATACGCTGCTCTTCATTTAAATCATCAATATTATAAAAATGTATACCTTGAATTTCTTCTACGCCAAATCGCTGCAACATTTCTTCCATTTCAATCAATGCGGAACTAATATCTGCACCATTTATCTTTACAATACATTCCTTCACACAAGTATCCTTCCACCAAGCCCATAAATGCATACCGGCTGGTTCTACGATACCCGTAACCGTTCCTGTTCTATGCATCAATCCATACGTAACTGGTAATGGCCAACAATCAATAGTATCGACAGGTGCACATGTATCACGTATACCTTGGCGTAGTAATTCAAGTTCATGCCGGTCTACGGCGGCTAAAAACAAATAATAATTATGTCGTGGATACTCTCTACGACAAGCATCAAGTTCAAATTCATGTTCGCCAAAATTAAATGTATCTTCTATATTCCACTTTATAAACTCCTTTACATCAAAATCATGAGGATCAAAACTAGCCATCGTCATCTCTGTAGGTATACAAGCGACAATACTATATTCACCCTCTTCTAGATTATAGGTATTAATAAATTCAGCTATATCTTCATCAATTGTGCTAGACCGTTTCATCTCCATTGCATCAGTAATAATCATTGTTTTATTTTCAATATGTGCTGTAGTGGCAACAATTCTATCATCCGTAATACAAAGCCCTGTATGTATCTGTTTTTTCTCTTTCATAGTGATGTCCTCCTTAATATGGTTTTACACTAATAACCTCTAATGTATGATTTTCTTTTTCTTTTACATATATGTGAACACGACTTGATACACCATCTAATACAGCACAACTCATCACATGTTTTGGATTAGTAACCTTTGGATCTGCCTTAATATATATATAGATAGTATCGTTTTTTTCCACATCAATAGCCTCGCTATAATCCCAATGGCCACCGTTATTGCAATACGTACAGAACCATCGTGCACCACGCTCTGCTGCATAATGAGATGCAATAAGTCTCATTTCATCCGTTGTATTACTTAGTGACAGGGTCGCAAGCCTATTCATTCCTAAAATAAGTACTAATAAAATGAGCATAATATATATGGCTACATAGCTAACCATGCCAGAAGAATAGTCAGAGATGCTTCGTTTTTTTAAACCAATCTGAATGTGTTGATACCGCCGTTGCCACCTCATACTGTGCTATGCCTCCATACCCTTTTGCATACTCTGTTTGACTATTAAACCGGTTATTTATAGACCACTTAAGAGTCACTAGTCTATTAGGATTCATAGAAAATGGTTTGGTAGCATCCAGTTTACGCTTATCATCAGTGCCTATGATGCGGCTTCCACTCAAGGGTTGTAAGCTACCATCACTTAATTTTCTATATAAGGCCCTTCTAGTAACGGTAAACGCGGTACGGCTTGTATCATTGATAGATAACAGGTCTCCCTGATCATTGATGGATACCATAGAATGATTCCAAATAATATGAGATACGATAGCGCGTCTTGTATAACGGCCATCCTCTAACATGGCCAGGCTATCATCAATTCGCTCGGTCCATATATAACACGTCATACATATTGTCATGATTACGAGAATCACGAAAGAACTAATCAAAACGCTAATAAGTAGAGATGGTAATATAAATCCATTGAATGATTTTATCCTATGATTTTCAATGATGACTCGATCCAAGAAACGTAGATATCTCATAAACAGTAACTCCATTATCAACAGCTTGTACGCTAAATCGTAGTATAGATACACCATTTAACACTTCTTCTGTAACACTTTGTGTAAATGTTATATTAGATAAATTATGTCCATTCAATGATGAGATAGTTCCTGTTGTTGGTATACCACCAGAATCATATACCGCTTTCCCTGCTTCTATATAAGATAATGAATCCTGCAATATATAGTCATGAGTATACGTAGTCTTTACTATCGATAAGGTACTACTCAAGACATAAAGTATGATCGGCAATATGAGTAATACTAAGGTTACTGCCATAAGGGCATCACCATATAAAAATCCAGATTGTTCTGTTCGTAATCTATGTTTGTAGTTTGAATACGTTCTTATTTGTACACATGTCATAATCACAATGATTCCCACCGAATACGCCCTGTTTGTACAGAGATCCATATGCGATTTGTCGCACCGGTTTGTAAGTCTTGTAAAATAAATTCTGTCCCATCATAAGGCAATCCATAAGCAGAAAAATAAACGCGCTTCATAGTATGAGCACTTTCTATATGTTCTGGTAATTCTATCTCTACATGATGCTGCATAAGCCCTTCTTGAATTGAATAAGAATGTTTCTTTAAAATAAACTCACCCTGTGCCATCCGCTCATCCCGGTGTCCTAACATAGCCCATAGTTGAACCTTCTTAATAGCTAATACGACTTCTTCAGTACTTCTATTCAACTCATGACGTGATGGTATGGTAACGATACTACTTAGGCCTATACCAATCAAGGATAGTAGAATGGTAATCGCCACAAGCCACTCTACTAATATAGAGCCATTACAATAATGTGTTTTATCACCGACCAATATATCGCCTCCCATACATTAGCAAAATGCAAAGCACTCCATGCACCAATGCATAAGAAAGGGCCAAAAGGAATATACCGTCTACCTGTATTACGAATACTATATAAGCTGGCGAGATAGAGGACACTAGCAAAACAAGAAACGTAAATCATAACTATAATTTGTATATTTGTTAGCCATATGGATATAGCACTCATCCATTTAATATCGCCCCAACCAAGACCACCTCGACTCAATATGCGTAATGCAATACTGATACTAGCAACGATCAAAACATGTACACAGGTGTCGAAAACTGCATGCTGTTCAACGATGCTATAAAGGATACCTATAATCGTAAGAGCGATAGCACCCTCATCGGGTAATATGAAATATAGCTTATCAATGGTAGCACCTATTACGAGAAATAGTGAAAAGAAGCTATAACATATAATTTCAAATAGTGTGTAATGCCTATACATTAATGGAATTACAATTGACAATATCCATATAACTAAACAGATATATTCCTTTCTCCCTTTCATTGCAAAATCCTTTATGTTTCAGGAGCTGTAACAACTACAGACTTACCGGCATTACCAGCAACTTGTTCATAGGTAATAACATATTCCTTACCTTTTGTAGTTTTAACATGCTCTGTTAAGTAACCTTCTTGATATAATTTTTCTACTGTTGGTGGCGTATCTAAACTTTTATCAATCATGTAGAGTTGTGTCGCATTACGTATGATTTGCATATCTGCCACTTGTTTAGCATTCTTTGCCTTATCGGCAGCGGACATAAATTGAGGCATTGCAATAGCTGCCAAAATAGCAATAACAGCTACTACCACCATAAGTTCTACCAGTGTAAATCCACCTTGTTTAGTTCGTTGCATACGACGCAAACTAATATATCTAAGAAACGATCGTTCTAATTGAGTTAATAGTTCTCTACAATACATAAGCATTCTAAAAAGTCTCCTTTCATTGACCACCTAGAGATGATATTGATGTAAATAATGGATACATGACGGATATAACGAGGATTGCAATGCCAACGCCCATAATGGTGAGGAGTATAGGTTCCATAAGGCGCTCCATTCTTGCTATATATTGTGTTAACAACGATTCATAATAGTGACTACAATGATTCAACATGGCTACCAATTCACCACTTTCTTCTCCAACAGCGACCATTTGCCATATAAATGGGTTCCCTACAGACGATGATTTTAAACTTTCACAAAAAGAATGTCCTTTACAAAGCATGTCATAAACTTGATTACTACAGGATTCACCATACGAATTTCGCCATATATGCTTTGTAATATCTATAGTATTGATAATTGAAATTCCCGAATCTAGCAATAATGACCAAATATGTAAAATATTCGTGTAATATAGAGATGTTAAAAATGTATTATGTTGAGCCAACTGCCATAACCATCTATCAAATCTATATCGAATTGCAGATTGTTTAAAAACATATATGAGTATTCCAATAAAAACCACATGCCCACTAACATACAGTAATGGATGTTCTCGAAGGGAAGTTCCTAATACAAATAAACCTTTTGTCATCCATGGTAATTCTATATGCATAGTAGCAAATACGCGGGTAAACGATGGAATAATAAATAATATAGTAACCAAGAAAAATACATTCATAAGCACCAGTAAGAATAGAGGATATGAAATAGCACTTACTATCTTTTGTTGGTATTTTCGTTCTCGTTCATAATAAGAAGCTATATACTGCAAAGCTTCTCCAACATTCCCTGACATTTCACCACTTTCAAGCAATGCCAAGGCTATAGGAGGAAAGCCCTTTTCTCGAAGAGCCTCTGATAAAGGTTGGCCTCGTTGTATACCCTCGTATAAAGAGCGATATAACATCGTTTTCGAGCCATCCATTAAAAGTTCTAGCGAACGCCTAAGGGAAATACCTGATTGTAGCAGTAATCCCAGTTGATATGCTGTGGTGCTCACTTGTTTATGATTCCAACGTACCGATTTGCTAGAGGATCTAACTATACTACAAATGACATATCCTTCTAACTTGAGTTTAGTGCTAACCTCATCCTCAGAATCGGCCCATAATAAGCCTTGTATTCTTTTCTTGTCTGTTGTTATCGCTGTATATTCATAAGCATTCATGTAATTCCTCTATGATAATTGTTGTTCCAATAAAGCATGTAATTGGTGAACTGATCCATATTGTGTTTTTACATCACGCACTGCCATTTCTAATGTCTTCATGGGGGCCTGCGTTTCTTGGATTGAAACAATTTGAGGTTCCTTTCGATTTCTAATTAGATTTGCCACTGCATTCGTATTTAACAGAATATCCCGTATTGTTATAAACGAGGTTTCCCATCGTAACAAACGTTGACATATGACCGCACGCAATACTTGTGATACTTGACTGCGCACTTCATCTTGTTGTTCTCCAGGAAATAGAGATATCATGCGTTGCACGGCCATAACTGCTCGTTGTGTATGCATGGTTGCAAGCACAAGATGACCTGTTTCCGCAGCATGTAATGCGGCCTCTAACGTATCTCGGTCTCTCAACTCTCCTACCATAATGACATCTGGATCCTCTCGTAAGGCATCACGTATCCCATGTGCCATCGAATCCACATCAATTCCGAGTTGGCGCTGATGAATAATTGACTGCAATGGTATGAACTCATATTCCACAGGATCTTCTAACGTTATTATGTGTTTATTCATAGTTTTATTTATATATTCTATGCAACAAGCTAAGGTATATGATTTGCCACTACCTGTAGGGCCTGTAACAAGGACTAACCCATCATGATATTCACAAATTTGTTTTAATACATCACTATCTTTAGATGTATCAAGCGATAAATTAGCATGACAGAGTAGTCTCAATGTTCCACAAATTCTATGATTAGCCCTATAAATATGAGCCCGAATTCGAATGCCATTGCTGGTGAAAGCATTATCTACAGAGTGCCATTCATCATGTGTGACGCCACATCGTTGTAATACATCTTTAATCATATCCACACTGCAAATACTTGAAATAGATTCCAACCCATTAGCAGCTCGAATATAAATCGGTGTTCCCACCTCTAAATGTATATCAGTAGCACTATGCTCTAACGATAGGGAAATTACATCTTCTATTGTTATCATCGAGTCGGTTGTCACTACACAATCACAATAAGATGCCTGCACGATGTACCTCCTCTACTGTTGTAATGCCCGAATTAATAGCAGTCTGCGCCGAATCTTGCAATGAAACATATAGATATGTATCAACATGATTCCAATCAATATCACTAGATGGTATCTCTACATATTCAAACAAACCTAATCGCCCTTGATAAGAATTTGTAGTGCTATTAATACGTCTTACAAGACGCTGCGATAGAGAACCAATTAACGTAGCATGTAATAAATATGGTTCAACTCCCATATCAATAAGGCGTCCAATAACACCTAGTGCGGTATTCGTATGAACCGTGGTAATTACACGATGTCCGGTTAAAGCGGCTTTTACAGCTAGCTGTGCCGTCTCATGGTCTCGTATTTCACCAATCATAATAGAGTCAGGATCTTGCCGTAATACAGTGCGTAACCCTTTCGAAAAGGTAAATCCAATCTTTTCATTAATCCCTATTTGAATGGCTCCATCAATGGCCGCTTCTACAGGATCCTCTAAACATATAAGTTTTGTTTCCTTTAAATTCAACATGCGTAACATGGCATATAAGGTAGCCGTTTTACCACTTCCCGTAGGTCCACAAATGGTAATGAGACCATAGGGTCGTTTTAGTAATGCGGTAATCTTCTCCTGTAAATCGACTGACATACCCAGTTCTAATAAATTTTTATGCACTCCTTCATTTCCCATTAGACGACACACAATGGCCTCACCATATAGACTAGGCAAACTAGATACACGCATGGTGACAGCATACGATTTAGCTGTCCATTCCCATCGCCCATCTTGAGGCAATCTCTTTTCGCTAATATCCATGCCACTGAATACCTTGATGCGGTTCACAATCATTTCCGCATCAGTAGCATCGATAAACGTATAATCCGTTAATAATCCATCAATTCTCAATCGCACTTGTACACCATCCGGAATAGGATCAAAATGTATATCACTAGCACTAATCGTAATGGCATACGTAATGATTGAATCCAATGCAACATCTACATACAATGCCACCCCCTCCTTCATACCTTGCGGTGTGTTTATACATCACCTCTGCTCATTGCACTATGTAATTCTGTATAATAAGAAAAACTCCTCTTTATTTCTAAAAAATCCACAATGCGTGTACAGATACGCAAAAAAACAACAAAAAAAGAGACTCTCTTGAGTTTTCACTACTCAAAAGAGTCTCTTATCTAGTATGTGATTCTAAAACAGAATGTATTGTTCTATTTTTTCAAATTATAGAATACTGCATCGCCTTTATATTGTGCAGTTTCATATAACATTTCTTCAATGCGAAGCAATTGATTATATTTAGCAACACGTTCAGAACGTGCAGGCGCACCTGTTTTAATTTGGCCCGCATTAACAGCTACTGCAATATCTGCAATAAATGTATCTTCTGTTTCGCCGGAGCGATGAGATACTACGCATGTATAGCCAGCGCGTTTTGCAGTTTCCATAGCATCAAAGGCTTCTGTTAATGTGCCAATTTGATTTACTTTGACAAGAATGGAATTAGCTACACCAAGGTCGATTCCCTTTTCAAGACGTTTTGTATTAGTAACGAATAAATCATCACCTACAAGTTGAACACGCTTACCAAGGCGTTCGGTTAATACTTTCCATCCATCCCAATCTTCTTCTGCAAGGCCATCTTCGATAGATACGATAGGATATTTATCGACTAAGTATTCATAGAAGTCAACCATTTCACTAGCGCTCAATACTTTGCCTTCGCCTTCTAGATGATATTTACCATCTTTATAGATTTCACTAGAAGCCACATCGAGAGCTAATTTAAAATCTGTACCAAGTTCATAACCTGCACGTTTAATAGCTTCGCAGATTACTTCCAAAGCTTCTTCATTAGAAGCTAAGTTTGGTGCAAAACCACCTTCATCGCCTACAGCAGTGCTGAGACCTTTATCGTGAAGTACGGATTTCAATGTGTGATATACTTCTGCACAGCTACGCAATGCATCGCTAAATATTTTAGCCCCTACTGGCATAATCATAAACTCTTGAAGGTCTACATTATTATCAGCATGAGCACCACCATTTAGAATGTTCATCATAGGAACAGGAAGTTCTTTAGCATTAAAACCACCTAGATATAAGAACAAAGGCAAATCTAAAGATTCAGCAGCAGCACGTGCTACAGCCATAGATACACCTAAAATTGCATTGGCACCCAAGTTAGCTTTGTTATCTGTGCCATCAAGTTTAAGCATTAAATTATCAATCGCCACTTGTTCAGTCGCATCATAGCCGATAATAGCTGGGCCAATTTTAGCATTTACATTGTCTACGGCTTGTAAAACACCTTTGCCACCATAGCGTTTTTTATCGCCATCACGAAGTTCTACTGCTTCAAACATCCCCGTAGATGCACCAGAAGGAACTGCAGCTGTTGCAATTGTACCATCTTCCAAACATACTTCTACTTCTACTGTAGGATTACCACGAGAATCCAAAATTTCACGAGCTACGACTTGTTCAATTACTGCCATAATACTACCTCTTATTTATATACTAAATTAATCTAATAACAAACTTTCACCGGTCATATTACTTGGCTTATCAATATGAGCCAACGCTAACATTGTCGGTGCAATATCACATAATTTACCTGATTTAAGTTGTTTATGTATATCCTGAGCTCCCACTAAAATCAATGGCACAACATTCGTTGTATGGGCTGTATGAGGTTTTCCAGTCTCATGATTGACCATTTGCTCTGCATTACCATGATCGGCGGTAACTAAAAGCTGTCCTCCAACCTCTAATATAGCCTTTGCAATATGTTCTAATCCTGCATCCACAGTTTGAATTGCTTTCACTGCAGCTTTAAAATCGCCTGTATGACCTACCATATCCGGATTTGCATAATTTAGGATAATCATATCGTATTGACCACTATGAATAGCATCAACTACCTTATCGGTTACCTCAGGAGCACTCATTTCAGGTTGCAAATCGTAGGTTGCCACTGCTGGAGAAGGCACAAGAATGCGGTCTTCACCTTCAAAGGGAACCTCATTACCGCCATTAAAGAAATATGTTACATGTGCGTATTTCTCGGTTTCAGCAATACGTAATTGACGATAGCCTCCATCAGCAAGGACCTCACCTAATGTATGATGTAACGTATCCTTTTCATAGACGATATGAACAGGTAATCCATCTTCATATTTGGTCATTGTCGCCATAAAGATAGATATAGGTTCTCGTTTAAAGCCTTCAAAATCAGGTAATATTAAAGCCTTCGTCAATTCACGAGCTCTATCAGGTCTAAAGTTACAGAATATAACGGCATCTCCATCAGAAATCATCCCGTTTGGATTGATAACTGTAGGCACTACAAATTCATCATTCACACCATCATTATAGGATTGTGTAACGGCGTCACACGCAGAATTAGCCTTATTACCAACACCATTGACAATAGCATTATAGGCTAATTCCTCACGGTCCCACCGGTTATCGCGATCCATCCCATAGTAACGGCCACTTACAGTAGCAATTTTCCCACAGTTTATATCGGACATAAAAGATTCTAAGTCCTTAAGATAGGTTAATGCTGATTGTGGTGGTACATCGCGTCCATCGAGAAGTGCATGCACATATACCTCTTTAATGCCTTCATGTTTAGCACCAGCAATTACAGCCTTAATATGCTCTAAAGAACAATGTACATTGCCATCAGATACAAGGCCAATAATTTGTAATTTACCATGCTTAGCATGCTTGTATAACTCTTGTATTACAGGCTTTTGAAAAAACTCGCCACTCTCTACATCCTTCGTAATACGCGTTAAGTCTTGATATACAATACGGCCGGAACCAAGGTTGAGATGTCCAACTTCTGAATTACCCATTTGCCCTTCTGGCAAACCGACAGCAAGACCTGAAGCTTGTAATGTTGTATGAGGATACGTATCCCACAAATAATTAAAATAACTTGGTTTTGCTTGTACTACGGCATTCGTCGTATCTGTTTGGTCCCCCATACCAAAGCCATCTAGGATGACTAGCATTACGGGTGCCTGTAATTTTGCCATATTTATACCTCTAGTATGTTATTTACTTACGTCTTGAGCCGCCATGATGATTTCATTAAATTCATCCACGATTAACGAAGCGCCTCCAACGAGGGCTCCATCAATATTAGGCTCACTTAAAATTTCACGCGCATTATTAGCCTTTACACTACCACCATATTGAATTCGAACTGATTCAGCTACAGCAGAGGTATATAGTTCCGCTATATAATCACGTATGGATTTACATACTTCCTCTGCTTGATCAGCAGTCGCAGTCTTGCCCGTACCAATAGCCCAAATTGGTTCATAAGCGATAATCAATTGTTCCACTTGATCCGCTGGAATATCTTGTAATGCACATTGTAATTGTCCGTGAATGAAAGAAATCGTTTCATTTGCCTCTCTCTGAGCAAGGCTTTCACCAACACAGACAATAGGTTGCAAATTATGATGAAATGCACTCTTAATCTTTTCATTAACCATAGCATCTGTTTCACCATAGTACTCACGGCGTTCGGAATGGCCAATAATGACATAGGACACACCGAGTTCCGTTAACATCAACGGAGAAACTTCGCCAGTAAATGCACCAGCATCATGATAATCCATATTTTGAGCCCCTACGCCAACATGTGTATCTCGTGTTAAGGACACAGCTCTCTCAAGCGCAGTAAAGGGTGGACAAACTACTACTTCACAGTCCAAGTTTTTATCACCTAGAAAACTAGTAAATGCTTCAATCAAGATAGAACCAGATGCAATGGTTCCGTTCATCTTCCAGTTTCCTGCAATAATTTGTTTTCTCATATTAGGCCTCTGTTAAAGCAGCAATACCTGGCAAAACCTTACCTTCCAATAATTCAAGGGATGCACCGCCACCAGTCGAAATATGGCTAATTTTATCTGCTAAGCCGCTTTTTTCAATAGCAGCTACAGAATCACCACCACCAACGATAGTCATAGCATCAGATTCTGCAACGGCTTTAGCTACTGCATTCGTACCAGCTGCAAAATTATCCATTTCAAATACGCCCATTGGGCCATTCCAAATAATAGTTTTCATATTAGCCAATGCTTCTGTATATAAGTCACGTGTTTTAGGACCGATATCCAAAATCATCCAGCCATCTTCGATGTTATCGACATCCACGATTTTTGTGTTTGCATCATTGCTGAAAGCATCTGCTACTACAGCATCGATAGGTGTCAATAATCTAGCACCTGCAACGCGTGCCTCCATAACTAAATCTGTAGCGATAGCATCTTGACCATCTTCATATAAGGAACTACCGATGTTACAGCCTTGAGCCTTAATGAAAGCATTCGCCATACCGCCGCCGATAATCATAACATCTACCTTAGGTAATAGATTGGAAATAACAGAAATCTTATCTGTTACCTTAGCACCACCGATAATGGCAGCCATAGGTGTTTTTGGATGTACTACAGCGGCACTTAGTGCATCAATTTCTTTTTTAAGTAAGAAACCTGCACCCATAGGGATGTAATCAGCAATGCCAACTACAGATGCTGCATTACGATGAGATACACCAAATGCATCATTGATAGCTACATCAGCAAGAGAGGCTAATTGTTTAGCAAACTCAGGATCGTTTTTAGTTTCTTCGTTATGGTAACGCAAGTTTTCAAGCATCAACACATCGCCAGGTTGTAATGCTTTAACAGCTGCCTCAACCTTAGGACCAACACAATCATCGACAAACGCAACTGGTTTGTTGATAAGTTCAGATAAACGTTTAGCACAAGGAGCCAATGTCATATCCGGTTTACGTTCACCCTTTGGCCGACCAAAGTGAGATGCAAGAATTACCTTAGCATTGTGGTCGATTAAATATTTGATTGTATCTAGTGCACCACGAATGCGAGTGTCATCAGTGATGACACCATCCTTCATAGGCACATTGAAATCTACGCGTACAAAAACGCGTTTATTATCTACATTCATATCTAAAATGGTTAATTTCATCCTAGAATTTCCTCCCATTATAGACCTTTACTAGCTACGAAAGCTGCCATATCGATAAGGCGTTCAGAATAGCCCCATTCGTTATCGTACCAAGAAACAACTTTCACCATGTTACCATCCATAACCATTGTCAAATCAGCATCAACAATGGAACTACGAGGATCAGAACTAAAGTCACAGGATACCAATGGCACATCGGATACACCAAGAATACCTTTTAATTCACCAGCTGCTGCTTTACGGAATGCTTCGTTGATTTCTTCTTTTGTAGCTGGTTTTTCAAGTTCGCAAACAAGATCTGTAGCGGATACATCTGGTGTAGGAACGCGCAATGCAAAACCATCTAATTTACCTTTTAATTGAGGCAATACTTTAGCAACAGCCTTTGCTGCACCAGTTGTTGTAGGAATGATAGACATAGCTGCTGCACGAGCACGGCGTGGGTCTTTATGACGTGCATCAAGAATTTTTTGGTCATTTGTATAAGAATGAATTGTAGTCATCATGCCGCGTTTAATGCCGAATTCATCGCATAATACTTTAGCAAATGGAGCCAAGCAGTTTGTTGTACAAGATGCATTAGAGATAATGTGATGTTTTGCAGGATCGTACATATCTTGGTTAACGCCCATAACCATTGTTAAGTCTTCATTTTTACCAGGTGCAGAAATCAATACTTTCTTAACAGTAGGTTGATTCAAATGAACCTTTGCTTCCTCTGCATCGCGGTATTTACCAGTACATTCCATAACGATTTCTACGCCTTCTTCAGACCAAGGCAATTTAGAAGCATCACGGTCATGGAATACGCGGATTTTTTTGCCATCTACATAAATATTTTCATCGTCAAATGTTACTTCATTAGGGATTGTGCCATGTACGGAATCGTATTTTAACAATAATGCAGTACCCTCATTATCACCAGTCGCATTAATAGCTACTACTTCAACATCTGGATTATTAATTGCCGCACGTACTACACATTTACCAATACGACCGAAACCATTAATACCAACTTTAACTGCCATTGTTTTGTCCTCCTCAAAAGAACTATATAATACTAAAAATAATAAACTAAATTATAACGCAGGAATATTTAGTAATTGGCGCATACCTTCTGCTGCTTGATCATCTATTATGAGGATTCCCTTTTTACAAGACCTCATAACACTGATAATAGCACCAGCTTTATCAAAGCCACCTGCTACAGCTACGACATGCGGTATATTTACTATATCCCTTAATGAAAGCCCTATGTTGTTCGTCGCATAGACGATAGAACCATCCATAGAGCAATACTGACCTAATGCTTCACCTACGGCATCGCCATCAACGAGTTGACGGCGCACATCCTCCGGTATATGTCGTACATCGGCCATATGGAGTGCTTGACCAATACCAAAAACCAATATATCAGTTCTATGGATTAATTCGCTAATCTCCTTGATTTGTGGTTCTAATGTTACAAGCATATCTAGGGAATCTTTAGATAGCCCATCTGGTAAATGAAGCATCTTATACGAGCCATGCCAACGTTCTGCTAATACAGAGGCGATTACATTCGCTTGATATTCGACGACTTCACCAACACCACCACGGGCTGGTACAACCACGGGATGCAACACACTACTAGGCATTTCATCAGCCATTGCCGCCATGGTACTACCGCCACTAACGGCTATAACAGACTCATCGGTTACCATACGTTGAACCACTTTCGCAGCAGTAAAACCTAAGCGTTTTAACATTAATGATCCTTCACTTGGTGTGATAATAACATCATCAATATGTAATGCCGCTTTCAACCGTTGCTCTAATTCGCCAACACGCTCATATTCATAAAGAATACTCCTTAATTTGGGAACTAGTTCTCGTCCTTCAGCACTTAGATAGATACCAGGTTTAGAGATTTCAACTAATCCGTTACCACGTAATGCATCAACATGAGATCGTACTGCACGTTCTGATATATCCGTAGCTAGTGCTAAACTCCTACGGCCGAGAGGTTCTTCATAGGCTAGATGACTCAATAATTTGTAGCGATCCTTTAAGACGGTCATTAATTCCGGTGCTATACGCTCGCATACCATTAACAACTCATTCATAGGGTTCCTCCTTTACCCTTTGATAAGGATAACGATATTCGTCCCAGACAAACAAAATTAGTCCCACCTAGAATAAAAAAATACTTTTACATATTTATTTTATACCTTATTACAACTTTATTCAAGTAAAAAACGCCCTTTCGGGCGTCTTTTACATCGTATTTATAGATATATGTCGTGATTATTTTGTACCGAAAATACGGTCCCCTGCATCACCTAAACCAGGCAAGATATAGCCATGTTCATTCAATGTTTCATCAAGAGCGGCTACATAAATAGGTACATCAGGATGTTCCTTATTAACAACTTCTACACCTTCAGGAGCTGCTACAAGGCACATCAATTTAATACTCTTTGCACCTTTCTCTTTCAATAACGTAATCGCTGCAGATGCACTACCACCAGTAGCTAACATTGGATCGGTAACGATGAAATCGCGTTCGCCTACATCACTAGGTAATTTGCAATAATATTCTACTGGTTTTAATGTTTCTGGATCACGATATAAACCGACATGACCAACCTTAGCTGTTGGAATCAAGCTAAGCATGCCATTTACCATGCCAAGACCAGCACGAAGAATCGGAATAATGCCTAATTTTTTGCCCGCAATGCGTTTACCTGTCATCTTAGTCAATGGTGTTTGCACTTCTACATCTTCTAATGGCAAATTGCGTGTAATTTCATAGCCCATCAACAATGTAATTTCATCTAATAATTCACGGAAATCTTTTGAACCTGTTTGTACATCACGCATCAATGTAACCTTATGATGAATCAATGGATGTGTCATAACATTAACGTTCATGATTATGCCCCCTATAAAAACAATCCGAATCCGAAATCATTATTTCGGCCTTTTACTATTCATACATACTCTATCACATATTTACAAATCCTGCCATATAAATATGACCACTACAACATAAAAAGGGTGAGCAAGAAAAAATCTTACTCACCCTTTTGGGTTCTTACTATACCGATACCTATAAATTATAAGTTAGGATATAAAGGATATTTTTCACATAATGCAGCTACGCGTTTTGCAGCATCTTGATGTTTTGCTGTATCTTCTGGGTTTTGAAGTACTGTAGCAATAATATCTGCAATTTCTTTCATATCGTCTTCTTTAAGACCACGTGTAGTCAATGCAGGTGTACCTAAACGAACACCACTAGTTACAAATGGGCTAGCTGGATCGAATGGAATTGTATTTTTATTAGCTGTGATACCGATTTCATCAAGAAGATGTTCTGCTTCTTTACCAGTCAAACCTGTATTGCGCACATCTACAAGCATAACATGTGTATCTGTACCACCAGAAACGATAGTCAAACCTTTAGCTATCAATTCAGCAGCCAATACTTTTGCATTTTTAATAACTTGTTCAGCGTATACTTTAAATTCTGGTTGTAATGCTTCACCTAATGCAACAGCTTTTGCAGCGATAACATGCATCAAAGGACCACCTTGGATACCAGGGAATACAGCTTTATCAATAGCTTTTGCATATTCTTCTTTGCACAAAATCATACCGCCACGAGGGCCACGCAATGTTTTATGTGTTGTAGTTGTAACGATATCTGCATATTCTACTGGATTTGGATGTAAACCAGCAGCTACAAGGCCAGCAAAGTGAGCCATATCTACCATGAAAATCGCGCCTACTTCATGAGCTACATCAGCCATTTTCTTGAAGTCGATTTGACGGCTGTAAGCACTGCCACCAGCAATGATTAATTTAGGTTTTGCTTCTAATACGATTTTGCGGAATTCATCATAGTCGATTTGTTGAGTTTCTGCATTAACACCGTAAGGAACAACATTGAAATATGTGCCAGATACGTTTACAGGAGAACCATGTGTTAAGTGACCACCATGGGACAAGTTCATACCAACAATAGTGTCACCAGGTTTTAACATAGCAAAATATACAGCAAAGTTAGCTTGAGACCCAGAATGTGGTTGTACATTTGCATGTTCTGCACCAAATAAACGTTTAGCGCGTTCAATAGCCAATGTTTCTACTACGTCCACATGTTCGCAACCACCATAATAACGTTTGCCAGGGTAGCCTTCAGCGTATTTGTTAGTCAATACACTACCTTGAGCTTCCATAACGGCTTGGGATACGATATTTTCAGAAGCGATCATTTCTAATTTATCGCGTTGACGCATTAATTCTTGATCGATAACTGCTTTAACATTAGGGTCTTGTTTTGCTAAGAAACTCATGGGAATCCTCCTTGAAACATATATAAATATAATGTGATAACTAATTGAATAAAGATGTATTATTTTTCAAGAGCAGAAATTTTTTCTACGCGACGCGCGTGACGTCCGCCTTCAAATTCTGTATTAAGCCAAATTGTAACAATATCCTTTGCAAGGCCCGGTCCAATAACGCGTTCCCCCATCGTAAGAATATTGGCATTATTATGTTCGCGACTTGCATGTGCGGAAAATGTATCGTGACAAAGCGCTGCACGTACACCTGCAATTTTGTTGGCTGCAATACCAATCCCAATGCCTGTACCACAGATTAAGATGCCTCGATCTGCTGCACCATCTACAACGGCATGTGCCACTGGTTCAGCAATATCCGGATAATCACAAGATTCTGTACTATGTGTACCAAAATCTTCCACTTCATGGCCTAATGTAGACAATAATTCCTTAATTTCTTGTTTTAAATGTAATCCACCATGATCACAACCAATAGCAATTTTCATAGCTCTATCTCCTATTCTTTTGATGCTACTAATCCAGCTTTCACCAAATTATAAATTTGCTCAGCACATTGATTATACACGTCTTGATTTGAACCGAAAGGATCTACCACATCGCCTGCACCATGCCCCCATTCAGCAAGGGTTTGAATTTTAGCTACTTCAAAAGGAAATTGACGAAGTAACACAGATTTATGATCTTGTGTCATACCAATAATCAAATCCGCTGAATTGACAAGCTCCATGGTAAGAGGTCTTGATTCATGGCCAGAAATATCGGCAATAGATTGAATCGCAATCACAGCTTCTTCTGTAGGCTTGGCACCATAAGCAGCAAATAATCCAGCAGAAACTACATTCACATCTAGACCAAGCTCTGTTGCCAAGGTTCGCGTAATACCTTCTGCCATTGGGCTACGACAGGTATTACCAGTACATACATACAAAATATTCATAATGACATCCTTACCGCCACAATTTCTGTGGCTATTTATACATTATAGCAAATACATCCAATATGTAAAGACATTTTTCTATTATGAATGGACATAATAAATATTACCTAACTGCTTATAAATAGATAATATGACCGGCACACGCCTTTTCCATGCGATTCATGACCGCTACGCCGAGGCCTGTATTCACAACACCTTCTGCTAAAATATAGTCTACATCACATTCATTAAAATGATGTAATGTCTTATAAAAATCGTGAGCTAAGGCAACCGCATCACCACTATGTCCATATACATGAAATTCACCGTGTACACTATCTTTTAACAAATCATATGTTTCTTGACTAACCAAGAATGCACCACGTTTAGTTTCCTGTTCACGAATCACATTACTGAAAGTTTCCGCCACATCCTTTGGATTTCCTATAAATGCACGCATAGGTGCATCGGGAGCATAATGCTTATACTTCATACCAGGAGCCTTTGGCGCTTCATTTTGAGACGATAAAAACGGATCATAAGACACATTATCTACAACTTGTTCTAACATTTCTTTTGTAATTCCACCGGGCCGTAAGATGGTCACTCCATCATCTCTCACCTCTACAACCGTTGATTCCACACCAATCGTACAGATTCCAGCATCCACAATATACGGAATACGTCCATTCATATCATCATAAACGGATTGTGCCGTAGTCGGGCTTGGACGGCCTGAAATATTAGCACTAGGCGCTGCGATTGGCACACCGGCCAATTCTAATATGTTACGGCATACAGCATGATCTGGACATCGTAATGCCACGCGAGCTAACCCACCAGTTGCACGGTCAGGCACGAGATCGGATTTAGGCAATGTAATTGTTAAAGGACCCGGCCAAAAAGCCTCAATCAAGGCCTTTGCTGTTTCAGGTATTTCTTTCACAAGCGGTTTAATGCTTTCCGCATTGGGTACATGTAATATCAATGGATTATCTGAAGGACGACCTTTAGCAGCATAGATTTTATCCATTGCATCTGCATCGAGGCCATTAGCACCAAGGCCATATACGGTTTCCGTAGGAATTGCTACAACATCACCATGACGCAACGCATGTGCAACTAATTGAAGATTATCTCTTGTAAGTTCGGTAATGATTTTAGTCTCCACATTCTCACCCCTTCACGCGAGCCGTCACAACTCGATTAATGCCCGCTAAATCTGCTGCAAAAGATATATCTACATAGGAGCCAACAGCCTCCAGTAAAGATTTTACATCTTCAGCCTGATCATATCCTATCTCAAAGGCCACAAGTCCATAAGGTTTAAGATATTTTACGCACTCCATAGCTAACTGACGATAGAAATCAAGGCCATCTTCACCACCAAATAATGCAATATAAGGCTCATTAAGTACATCAGGAGACAGGATTTTCTTATCCTCTAATCGAATATACGGCGGATTAGATACAATCACATCAAACAACTCATTATGATGTTCTAAATAAGAAAACATATCCGATTCGTGAAATTCGCTACGATTCTCTAGCTTAAATGCTTCTTGATTCTTTGTGGCTATTTCAAGTGCATCACGAGAAATATCAATGCCCATCCCTGTTGCTGTAGGCAGATAATGCAAGAGGCTTAGTAAAATAGTACCAGGGCCCGTACACATATCAAGAATTCGAATAGAATCTTGTTGATGATACGTATGTAACACATATTCAACTAATGTTTCTGTATCGGGACGAGGAATGAGGACCTTATCATTTACAGCAAATGTCAATCCCATAAAGTCTTTTGTTCCCGTTAAAGATGCTACAGAATGTCCTTTAGCCCGTTCAATGACAAGCGGCCTAAATCGATCCAGTTCTTCTTGCTCTAATGGTTGATCATAATTCGTATATAGATATATACGATTCTTCCCTAAAACGTGAGAAAGCAGTACTTCCCCATCAAGACGAGGTGTATCCATCCCCTTGCTTTGAAAGTACTGCTCTGTCCACTGGAGAATACGACCAATCGTCCAAATCTCCTTATACATTTGTATTAGCCTCCTGCATTTTAGCTGCTTGATCAGCGGCATTTAAGGCTTGAATAATTTCATCGAGATCACCATTTAAAATGGCATCCAATTTATACAATGTTAAATTGATACGATGATCTGTTACGCGGCCTTGTGGGTAGTTATAGGTACGAATACGTTCACTACGATCACCTGTACCAACTTGGCTCTTGCGGTCTGCAGCCATGCTAGCTGTAGCCTCTTGTTCTGCTTTATCTTGCAATTTTGCACGCAATACGCGCATCGCTTTTTCTCTGTTTTGTAACTGAGAACGTTGATCCTGACAAGCTACGACAATACCTGTTGGTAAGTGGGTAATACGGACAGCAGATTCTGTTTTATTAATATGCTGACCACCGGCACCACTGGCACGATATGTATCGATTTTCAAATCCTTATCATTGATTTCAATATCAACATCTTCCATTTCAGGAAGTACTGCCACAGTAACCGTAGATGTATGTACACGGCCTTGTGTTTCTGTAGCTGGAACCCGTTGTACACGATGTACACCAGATTCAAATTTCATCTTGGAATATACATTCTCACCATCTACAGAGAATACAACCTCTTTAAAACCGCCTAGTTCAGGTTCATTAGCATCGATAATTTCACAACGCCACCCTTGGCTTTCAGCATATTTTGTATACATACGGAATAAGTCGCCTGCAAACAATGCCGCTTCATCGCCACCAGCGCCACCGCGAATTTCGATGATAATATTTTTATCATCGTTAGGGTCTTTTGGTAATAAAAGAATTTGTAATTTTTCTTCTAATTCCTCTTTTTGAGGTTTTAATTCTTTCAATTCTTCTTGAGCCATTTCACGGAATTCTTCATCCATCGTTTTGTCCTCAATGACTTCCATGGCTTCATCAATACCAGCTAACACCTTTTTATATTCTCTAAAAGCTTCTACAGTTTCAGATAATTGGGCATGTTGACGTGTTAGTTTACGCCATTCATCTTGACGCGCAATGACTTCAGGGTCACTGATGCGTTGCTCTAGATCCATAAATTTATCTTCAATAACTTGTAATTTATCTACTAACATATATAACCTCAATCTTAATATGTTTCATCTTCATAAGCATCTTCTTCTGGAGGACGCACCTCTTCTAGAGCACGAATAGCCACTTCGATTTGATCTGCTTCTGGTTCACGGGTTGTCATATATTGCAACGCCAAGCCCGGTTTAACGAAAGATTTTACAAAGGAGCTTTCACTACGTCCTGCAAAACGAATACATTCATAGGCAATACCTGCTACAACGGGCATCAGTAAAACACGTGACACAATGCGCTCTAGCAAATTAGGCCAACCTAAAAAGGCAAATACAAATATACTAACTACCATTACAATGAGTAGAAAATTAGTCCCGCATCTCGGATGTAAACGAGATTGAGCACGCACATTTTCTACGGTCAAAGGTAGATCATTTTCATAAGCATGAATGGTTTTATGCTCTGCTCCATGGTATTGGAATACACGTTGTATATCCTTAGTTTGACCAATACCCCATATATAGAGCAAAAACAAAGCCAATCGAATAGCACCTTCAACCAGGTTCAAAATAAAGTGATTATCTTGAATACCAGGAATAAATTTAACTACAAATGTAGGAAGGGCCACAAATAAAGCGATTGCAAATAGTGTGGAAAATACCATGGTAATGGCAATTTCACTATTCGACATTTCTTCCTCTTCATCACCAGCCGCTTTCGCAGAGAAGGACAAGGCCTTCATACCGATAACAAGAGATTCATATAAGGCTATACAGCCTCGTAAAAAAGGTTTCTTTAATATAGGATATCGCTCTTGAATGGACGTGGTGGCTTCCTTTTGCACCACGATAGAACCGGAAGGCTCACGTACAGCTGTCGCCGTATATCCTGGGCCACGCATCATGACGCCTTCAATGACAGCTTGTCCACCAACGAACTTCTTAATACGTTCTTTTGCCAAAGGATTTCCTTTCATAAACAAATAGAGGCAGAGCCCAAAGCCCTGCCAATAGTTGTTTCGCTACATAAACTATTATTTACCGTAACGTTTGTTAAATTGTTCGATACGACCACGAGCTTGAGCCGCACGTTGTTGACCAGTGAAGAACGGATGGCATTTGGAGCAAACGTCTACACGAAGGTCTTCTTTTACAGAGCCAGTTTTGAATGTGTTACCACAACCGCAAGTAACTGTAGCTTCTTTATAGTCTGGATGAATACCTTGTTTCATTCTATACACCTCTTTCCAGCAATCAATATTATTCTTATAGATTATAGCACGATAATACGTACAAATCAAGAAACTACTCTTTAGAAGCCTGTTTTTCTTCTAGAGTAATCAAACATTTGTGACAAATACCTATGCCTTTTGATTCATAAAGTACTCTGTTATAACTTGGTTTGGT
>NZ_JAPX01000005.1:0-5579 GCF_000524355.1 Veillonella sp. ICM51a | reverse complement strand
TTTTCTAGAGTAATCAAACATTTGTGACAAATACCTATGCCTTTTGATTCATAAAGTACTCTGTTATAACTTGGTTTGGTGATTTAAAGTTTAAGACTTTTTGTGCAATGTTATTATATCTATTAGCATATCGACTATGTGCTTTTAGAAAACTCTCCATACTATTAAACTTACGAGAATAAAATCTCTCACTATCAATTCGATGACTGCGCTCTACCTTTCCATTCTGCCACGGAGAAAATGGTCTTGTCGTTTTATGCTCTATTTCTAATCTTTTTAATACAATATCAAATAAACACTCTCGATCTTTTACTCCATAGTTTGTAAATTCACGACCATTATCTGTTTGTATTGTATGAATAGGAAATCCCATTTTGGCTTCTAAATTTAATAAGAACCGACTTGTATTAGTAACACTTTTTTCATCTATAATTTTTAGAATTCTCTTTCTAGAAAACTCATCAATAGCTGTAAGTTGATAGTAAGATTTTCCTTGTGTTGAAAAGGCTAAACTCTCGCGAGGTACGTATTTTATATCAATCTGAACCTTTTCTCCTGGATATGTTACTAGATCTGGTTTCCACTTGCTTTTTGGAACAGATTTAACAACCTTTTTCTCTTTAATGTGACACCTTATTTGTCGGCACATAGAGCCATATGAGCGTTTATAACCACGCTTTTTTGCCTCAACATATACTTGAGACAGCCCTTCATGTTTAAACTTAGAATGCATACGCTTGATAAGTGCTAGTTCTTCCTCAGTGTGTTGATTAGGATGAGAATGTGGTTTACGACTATACAATCGAAGTGAATCGATAGTCCCGTCGAAACGCTTCACCCAACGTTGTACTTGTTGTCTACTAGTATGATAACGGCGTGCAGCTTCAGCATTATTTCCATACTTTATAGCATATTCACATACTCGTTTACGAAATCTTAATTCTTCAGTTATAATAGAATGCATGAGAAGGAACTCCTTTTGTTGTAATGTTTGGATTAAGCAACTTCATTATAACAGAGTTCCTTCTCATTTTTTATTCACTTGTCACAAATGTATTATACTCTTACATCCTATTATGTATACATATCAAAGTAAAGCTATTAGGTTAATGACATACTAATAAAAAAGATAAAAGTACACCAAATAACCATGATGTACCTTTATCTTTTTATATTAACTTTTAAAATATAACGTATTACGCTTTCACCACAACAGATACGCCATCAGGAATAACTGTAATGCTTGCATCTTTACCTTTTAATTCCAAAGCCTTATTCAATGCTTCATCAAATGTGCTAGCATGTTGCAAATGCATATCTGTAAGCATCTTAGGGTCGCATTGGTCTGTTACAACGATAACAGTAAATTGATCCAGAATACGAGCCAAGATTTGCATTTCCCATTGGTCTGGAATTGTTTCATTACGAGGCACCTTAGCAATGCGGTCTAGTAATTCACGAGGTGTTTTGGCATTTTTAAGGTTTTCGTATAGTGATTCCCCACCATGACCATCATTACAAGCAGCAATCATGATAATCACACCATCTTTTTTACAAGATGCTTCTGCAGCGGTCATGCCTTTTACAGCTTGATATACGTTTTGGTCTAATGGATACCCACCATTTGTAGTGATAACGATGTCTGCTGGTACAGCTTTCACACTAGCTAGTTCAGATACAAAAGCACAGCCAGTTTCATGGGCCTCTTCCATATCACCAGCAAAAGCATTGATAATATGTTTTTCCGCATCGATGACAACATTTAAAATAAATGCCAATTTTGCAGTACGTCCAGCGTATACCATATCCTTATGAATTGGATTGTTCTCAATAATACCTGTACGAGCATATGGGCTATTGATAAATTCAGCACAGTGATTTGCCATTACAGTCACTTCCGAAGCAATGCCTGGCAATACGCTTTTTCTACCGCCTGAGAAACCAGCAAAGAAATGTGGTTCAATGAAACCTTCAGAAATTAATAACTCCGTTTCCACAGCTAGTTTAGTGATGATGCAATCCCCACCGGATGGCAATACGCCTATTTTAGTCATTTGGCTAGCATCACCAGAGATATGGTTTACAATCTTTTCATTGGCTACGATTTCAGGACCGAATTTATCTACCATTTCTTCATGCGTAGTAGGTCGATGGAAACCAGTTGCTAGTAAAATAGTAATATCGATGGATGGATTGGCTTCACGAATACGGCGAAGTAGAATTGGCATCGTAATTTTACTAGGCACTGGACGCGTATGGTCACTTGTGATGATGACCATGTTGGATTTACCCTTTACCAATTCTTCCAAGCGTTGGCTGCCGATAGGATTATCTAGTGCATGTTCTACCAATGCCTCTTGTGAAAGCTCAGCCTTATAGGAATGGGCTTTAGATTCTAATACACCTGCGATATTTTGATTAGGAATATTGATATCTACAAATCCTTTTGCATAGGGTACATTAAATGTTTTCATGGGAATCACTCCTTAACTTAACACTAACAAACTATAAATAACCCGCTACGACAAATCAATCCTCCTTCTTACGCAATTGTCGTTTAAGGTCTAATAAACTCATATCATTTTGCTTAGCAATAGTAGCCAGTGAATCATATTCATATTTATGTCTCTTTACACCAAATCCACTGCTTGTTTTAAAAACAATTCTATTGCCTTCCCAATCTATGTCTCCTGTAGACCGGTTCAAAATATATCGATTACAGCGATGGTATCGAATACCAAGGCTCGTAGTATGCTTGAATATTAAATCTCGCACCTTATCCATGTCGCCTTCCTTACAAAGGACCGTCAGCATCGTACCAGGTCGTTGTTTTTTCATCATAATCGATGTTGTAAACACGTCTAGTGCTGATGAAAGTAATAACTGTTCTACTGCATAGCCGATTTCTTCTGGCGTCATATCGTCGAGATTACAAGACATTTCAATGATTGTGTCTTCTAAATCATTGTTTATTTCAACAAAAGCTCGAATACAATTCGGTCGTTCAAATTGTTTCGTGCCAAATCCATAAGATACCTTTGTTGGTGTCATAACTGGCATATGGCTAAAGGCTGTGCCAAAATACTTGGCTAACGCTGCGCCTGTAGGTGTACATAACTCTCCTGTAATTTGATAATCTGCGTACATTGGAATACCAGATAACAGCTCCATCGTTGCTGGTGCTGGCACAGGCAATTCTCCGTGAGCACAGTGAACCGTGCCAGTTCCTACATGTATAGGAGAGATGATAATCTCATCAAACTTCAATGCCTCTAAGAGTACACAAACGGCCACAATATCTGCAATAGCATCGAGCATGCCTAGCTCATGGAAATGAATTTGTGTCACTGTCGATTTGTGAACCTTGGCCTCCGCTTGAGCTACCAGATTATATACGTTTATAGCATTCTGTTTACACGTATCGGAAATAAATAAGCTATTAATTATATCCGTTATACCTTGTAAGCCTCGACCATGTACATGATGTTCGCTATGTACATGGTGCTCCAAATGTTCTTCATGCGTATCTGTCTCACCATGTTCCTGATGAGCATCGTTATGGTGATGATTAGTATTATGTTGGTCATGGGGACTACCTTTATGATGTTCAGACTCTTCTATACCATTTATGGTAACCGCTACCCGATAACCTTGTAAGCCCTTATCTTCTTTCGGAATAAGTGTATAGGTAACATTAGGTATCCCTATTTGATTAAGTCGTTCTATCCATATTTCAGGATTATCTACTAAACCGAGTAATGTAGCGGTCAGCATGTCTCCTGCAATGCCCATTTGACAATCTAAAAATAATCGTTTCATTTACTTTCACCTATATGATTAATCATATTCGCTGTATAAGCAGCACCAAATCCATTGTCTATGTTGACAACCGTAACACCGCTAGCGCAGGAATTGAGCATCGATAATAACGCCGTAACACCACCAAATGCCGTTCCATAACCAACACTAGTTGGTACGGCGATAACAGGTACATCCACAAGGCCACCAACAACACTTGCTAAAGCCCCTTCCATGCCGGCAATGACAACGATAACCTTAGCAGACATAATAGTATCTAAATGTTGTAACAAACGATGAATACCCGCTACACCTACGTCATAAATTCGATTGACCGTATTACCATAAAATTCAGCTGTAATTGCACATTCTTCAGCCACTTTATAATCACTTGTACCACCGGTAACGATAGCTATACTTGACTCTGTTTTCTTCGTAGGCATATCACCAACGTAGCCGATATGAGCATCCTTGATATATGTCAAGGAATGCTGTTCTTGAACCTCTGCAGCCACATCAGGTGCTAAGCGTGTAATCAATATATGACCTTGCCCATTAGACTGCATGGAGGAGATAATACCCACGATTTGTTCACTAGTCTTACCGGCACCATAAATAACCTCTGGTACACCTTGCCGTAATTGACGATGTAAATCTACGTTTGCATACCCTAAATCCTCTATCGGTTTCATCTTTAGCTTTAATAAGGCTGCATCCACATCTACCTGACCATTTTTTACTTGCTCTAGAAGAGATCTAATATCATCGCTCATGAACGCACCTCTAAATCTAATACAACATCATCAAACATAGATTTAAAATATGTAAGAATCTTAATCCTATTCTTAATAACAATAGCTATTTGATTCTCTGGGACTTGAATTTTAGCAGTATTTCCTATCAGACGAACTCTAAAATCTGATAAACCTAAGGAAAATAAATACCCTTCCGCTTTTTCGATATGTTCTAAATCATGACCTGTTATGTGCTGTCCCGCTTGAAATCTCGTAGCTAAACAGGCGTAGGATGGTTTATCCCAGGTAAATAAATTAGCCTGTTTGGCCAACTGGCGAATCATAGATTTTGTTAAGCCACAGTCTCTTAGTGGCGACTTAACAGATAGCTCAGCTATTGCTTTCATACCAGGGCGATCATCTACCTCATCACTGGCGTTGGTTCCATCGCATAATACAGTAAATCCATCGTGTTTAGCCTGTTCACTTATCGTTGTGAATACATGATGTTTACAGTAATAGCATCGATCACTGGGGTTGCTCGTTACATCATCATATTCGAGTACATCAATATCTATGATTTCTAAGGGAATACCGATATATTCTGCAATTTTCTTGGCATCATCTAATTCAAACTGTGGCACAAACTGAGACTTAACAGTATATGCTTTGCATGGAATGCCAGATTGTTTGACCGCATACGCTAAATAGGATGAATCTACACCACCAGATAGAGCCACACCTACATTACCTAATGTCTTTATATACTCGATTAATTCCATTCCATACAATCCTTTAATAAATTTCTATAATCTATAGTTTCAAAATAAAAAAATAAAATAGAGCCATCACTATAGGCTCTAATATCACTCTACCATATATAGAATAACCATTAATGTATTTAGTATAAAACTTTTTGTTCCCATTTTCTAACTCATAAATGAGATATATATTCAGGTAATACATTATATTTTTTCTATCTTGAATTTATAATCTAAGTGCAACTAAAAAAAGATTCATGGCTTTCTGATAAAATAGTGTTTGCAA
>NZ_JAPX01000004.1:0-2923 GCF_000524355.1 Veillonella sp. ICM51a | reverse complement strand
GTGTCAAAGTCCTAAAAAAGGATGTGAGCTTATATGCCTACTACTGATTATACTGAATTTTTACATAATGTAAAAAAGAATATCTTAAATTGCAATATGAAATTGAACAGTATCCAAATCTACAATCTTATTAACTTCTTCAAGAAAGACCTCCAAGGGGGTTCTATAATTTAGAAGCTTGCGTGGCAAAGTATTATACCATTTAAGTGTTCGTCGAATAGTTTCCTCTGAAACGGCTTTTATTGGCATTCCTTTCGGTATACATCTACAAAGTAAACCATTATGCTTTCGTTCGATCCACGCTTCCAAGCAGAATAATGTCGAGCAAAATAAATAGACAAGATTTCATTTTCTAAATTAGATATCTCTGAAAACTCTAAACCGTTATCTGCAGTTATTGTTTTGCATAAGCAAGCTAGATTAACATCTTTAAACGTATTTAACCATGCATGCAGTGTTTCTTTTACATCAGTAGCACGTGCTGAGGGACACCGTAAAGCCACATACAATCTGCTTTTACGCTCAAGTAAAGAAATTAAAACATGGTCTGTCTTATCTTTTGTTCCACGGACGGTATCTAATTCCCAATGTCCGAATTCCTCGCGCGTTTCAATATTAGGATCGCGAAGTTCTATGGATTTACCAAGTTCTCGCTTATGTTTTCTAGAAATAGATTTTCGTTGAGAATGCCGCACTACCAATGGTAAGTCAATTGCTTTTATACCTAATATGCCTTTGTAAAGATAGTTATATAAAGTTTTAGCACAAACCATTTCATTACGCATAAACAAATCCTTATGTTCAGCATATCCAACAGTAGCATCAAAGGACCAATGATCATCTAGAACCTTGCTTTCAATCCAATTTATAAAAGATTCTATAGCACCAACTTTCATGGTATTAGAAGAGCCCACACGTTGTCTTTCATATGTTGCTTGTCCAGAATCAGCTAAATATACAAGTTGAGATTTACCTTGTCGAATTTGAATTACAGTACCACGTTTTAATTCTGTATATATAGTTGTTCTAGAACGGCCAAGTGCACGTGAAATTGCCGTAATACTATCTCCTAGAACGATTCTATTTTCTAAATAAAATCGTTCTTCGAAGTTTAAGTGTTTGTACGTAATGTCGTGTTATGATTATTATAGTCCATAGTGATTACCTCGGTTATATTTTGATTAGACACCTAAATCATAACACAAGGTTTACTATGGATTTTTATTTGTTCAATTTCATTTTACAATTAAGCTAAATAATAAAATATTACTATTCGATAAAAATAAGTTCTAATTATATTAATGGAGAAACTTATGAGGCTAGGTTTTTCGTGAATTGAATATATAGAAAGGTTAGAGAATATGAATACAACTATATATGAAGCCGTAGCTAAATATAAAAAAGATGATACATTACCATATACAGAGTACTTTAGTTTAGGGGATTTTTCGACTAAAGATTTAGCAGAAAATGCAATAATGTTAGCTAAACAACTTCCGGGATTTAGAGCGTTTTGCGATAAAAACTTTTATATTGAGGAATTTATTTTAAATGATGGAGTACCAAGAAATTATAGTGTAGATGATCCTATCAAAAACAATGAAGTTTTTATATTGTGGTATGGGTATGATGTTGATTCAATGTATACAGTGGGTGGAACTTTAGGTGTATTTAGTGATTATGAATATGCTGTATTAGCAAAAGAAAAATATAGTACTTGGGATATATTTATTGTTCATGGGTTAGACAATTTTGGTATTGGGAAAGTTGTATTAAACGAACGTCAATGGGTAGATGGCTTTGTAACAGTTTATGATTAAGTGCATATAGCAATAGAACCTATTTAAATATTTTTGTAAGAGTATAATACATTTGTGACAAGTGAATAAAAAATGAGAAGGAACTCTGTTATAATGAAGTTGCTTAATCCAAACATTACAACAAAAGGAGTTCCTTCTCATGCATTCTATTATAACTGAAGAATTAAGATTTCGTAAACGAGTATGTGAATATGCTATAAAGTATGGAAATAATGCTGAAGCTGCACGCCGTTATCATACTAGTAGACAACAAGTACAACGTTGGGTGAAGCGTTTCGACGGGACTATCGATTCACTTCGATTGTATAGTCGTAAACCACATTCTCATCCTAATCAACACACTGAGGAAGAACTAGCACTTATCAAGCGTATGCATTCTAAGTTTAAACATGAAGGGCTGTCTCAAGTATATGTTGAGGCAAAAAAGCGTGGTTATAAACGCTCATATGGCTCTATGTGCCGACAAATAAGGTGTCACATTAAAGAGAAAAAGGTTGTTAAATCTGTTCCAAAAAGCAAGTGGAAACCAGATCTAGTAACATATCCAGGAGAAAAGGTTCAGATTGATATAAAATACGTACCTCGCGAGAGTTTAGCCTTTTCAACACAAGGAAAATCTTACTATCAACTTACAGCTATTGATGAGTTTTCTAGAAAGAGAATTCTAAAAATTATAGATGAAAAAAGTGTTACTAATACAAGTCGGTTCTTATTAAATTTAGAAGCCAAAATGGGATTTCCTATTCATACAATACAAACAGATAATGGTCGTGAATTTACAAACTATGGAGTAAAAGATCGAGAGTGTTTATTTGATATTGTATTAAAAAGATTAGAAATAGAGCATAAAACGACAAGACCATTTTCTCCGTGGCAGAATGGAAAGGTAGAGCGCAGTCATCGAATTGATAGTGAGAGATTTTATTCTCGTAAGTTTAATAGTATGGAGAGTTTTCTAAAAGCACATAGTCGATATGCTAATAGATATAATAACATTGCACAAAAAGTCTTAAACTTTAAATCACCAAACCAAGTTATAACAGAGTACTTTATGAATCAAAAGGCATAGGTATTTGTCACAAATGTTTGATTACTCTAGAAAA
>NZ_JAPX01000003.1:0-32464 GCF_000524355.1 Veillonella sp. ICM51a | reverse complement strand
TTTATATATAGGAAGATATAACCTCATTTTAGCCAGTAATTACAAGGGTTAATTGATGTTTTCACACACACTTTTTGTCCTATAAGCCTATGTTAACGACTTTCACAAAAAAGAGCCTAGATGACGTTCATAGCAAATCTATAAACGACCATCTAGGCTCCTTTTATTATTGTTTTATGGTGTAAACAGTTATGAGTACGTCCAAAGTCTAGCTAAAGACACACTATAATGTTCACAAGTTCAGTATAGGGTATATCCGCATGGCTGTCAATATTATCTTATCATTTTTTCCCGCGACTCACCGCAAGGTTTGCCCCCAACAGTCCTCCCCGATTGATATGAGGATGGCGATGTGAGGTACCTTCTTTGATAGATGTTATACGAGATCGTTGAAATTTTTCAAACACTGTATCCAGTTCTCGCAAGAGAACCTTCTTTTGCGATGCTTTTAATTCATACAAGTCCCCTTTGAACTTAATATGTGTATCCTTCACAACGGTGCTAATGTCATAAATGCGTTCTTGCTGTTCATTATTAACATTCACGAGTTCATCTAAGGTCAGCTCATAGTAACGAGCCAACGCGCACAGTGTATCGAGGTCTGGTTCTCTATAGCCAGTCTCGTAATTGGACAATGCTGCATTACTAATGCCTACCGCCTTGGCGACTTCGATTTGGCTCTTTCCCATGCGTACACGAGCCCGTTTTAAGTTCTTGTAAAATTGCATGTTCATCACCTATATCGATTCTATCTAATAGTATTACATTGTTTCACTGATAATTTTGAAAGCTTCTTCTGCGACAGCCAATGTTTTATCGATTTCTGCGCCCTTATGACACATGGATACGAAGTTGCTTTCAAATGGACTTGGCGCATAGTAAATACCATGGCTCAAGTTATGATGGAAGAATGTCTTGAAATGGTCCGCATTGCATGCACTAGCGCCATCAAAATTGTGAACCGGTTTATCTGTAAAGAACAAGGTAAACATAGAACCCACACGTTGCACCACAGCTGGCACATTGTATTTCTTAGCCAATTCTTCAAGGCCATTACACAATGCTTTTGTGCTATCTTCCACTTGTTTAAAGATGGTTGGATCTCGTTGCAACATAGACAATGTAGCAAGGCCTGCTGTTACAGCCACAGGATTACCACTCAAAGTACCGGCTTGGTAAATAGGGCCGGATGGTGCTACTTCGCTCATGATTTTGCTAGAACCGCCAAATACAGCGAGAGGCATACCACCGCCAACGATTTTACCAAGGCAAGTCAAATCGGGCTTAATATTGTATAGTTTTTGTGCACCACCGCTGCTAGCACGGAATCCACACATAACTTCGTCAAAGATTAATAGGGCACCATGCGCCTTTGTTACATCGCGCAAGGTTTCAAGAAATCCTTCTACTGGTGGCACACAGCCCATATTGCCTGCAACAGGTTCTACGATAATACAAGCAATAGTATCGCCCATTTCATCGAATAATTGTTTAACCGCATCAATGTCATTGTAAGGCAATGTGATGGTATTTTCTGCGACGCCCTTTGGTACGCCTGGGCTATCTGGTACGCCAAATGTAGCGAGGCCAGAGCCGGCTTTCACCAATAGGGAATCACTATGACCATGGTAACAGCCAACAAATTTAACGATACGATCGCGGCCCGTATACCCACGAGCTACGCGTAATGCGCTCATGGTCGCCTCTGTACCAGAGTTAACGAGACGGACCATTTCCATAGATGGCATGAAGGCTTGGATTTTCTTAGCCAATTCCGTTTCTAACAGTGTAGGCGCACCATAGCTTGTACCACGAGGAATGGCCTCTTGCAAACTAGCTACGACCTCAGGGTTCGCATGGCCCAAAATCATAGGGCCCCAGCTCAACACATAGTCGATGTATTCGTTGTTATCGATATCATAGATACGGCTGCCACTAGCGGAGCTAATAAATGGAGGATTTGAGCCTACGCTGCGATAGGAGCGAACAGGGCTATTAACGCCACCCGGCATATATCGTTTCGCTTCGTCAAACGCTTTTTCTGATTTACCTAGTTGTAACATAGTCACTCCTTATTGTTTAAGCCAACGTGCCACATCAAGGGCATGGTATGTAATGATAATCTTAGCACCAGCTCGTTTCATGGAGAGCATCGTTTCCATAACAAGGCGTTGTTCATCGATGAGACCAGCAGCTGCAGCCGTTTTAACCATCGCATATTCGCCGGATACATTGTAGACAGCCAATGGTAATTCATAACGGTCACGTGCTTCGCGAACGATATCTAAATAGCATAATGCTGGTTTAATCATGATAATATCCGTACCTTCGGCGATATCGAGTTCGATTTCACGCATTGCTTCTAAGCGATTAGCCGGATCCATTTGATAGGATTTACGGTCCCCAAATTGTGGAGCCGAATTAACCGCGCCACGGAATGGACCATAGTAGGCAGATGCATATTTTGCAGCATAGCTCATAATGGATACATTGGTGAAACCAGCTTCATCAAGAGCTTCACGAATAGCACCTACACGGCCATCCATCATATCTGATGGCGCCACCATATGAGCACCGGCTTGCGCTTGGCTAACCGCAACCTTGCACAATAGAGGCAATGTTTCATCATTCAAGATTTCATGGTGATCAATCATGCCGCAGTGACCTGTAGAGGTATATTGGCATAAGCATACGTCCGCAATAACCAAGAGATTTGGCACCGCTTCACGGATGGCTTTAATCGCTTGTTGTACCGGTTGCTCCATATCCCATGCGGAAGAACCTTGTTCATCCTTATAGGTAGGGATGCCAAAGATTTCTACACCACGAATGCCGAGGTCATAAGCCTCTTGCGCCACCTTTACCGCTTCGTCTACAGATAAATGGTATTGTCCTGGCAATGTGTCGATCTCTTTTTTTATGCCTTCACCAGGAACGATGAATAATGGATATATCAAATCAGTTGTATCTAATGTTGTTTCTCGTACTAAATCACGCATTTCTGGAGAAGTGCGCAAACGGCGAGGACGATAGGTTAAATCGTACATAGTAAATTTCCTTCTTCCGTTTAATAATGACAGTATATTAGTTAGCGCAGTCTTTCACGATTGTGTCTACAAGACCTTCTGTCGTATATACAGGACTAATGATATCTACCTTTAAACCTGCACTCATAGCAGTAGCGGCCGTAATAGGTCCGATACATGCAATTTTTGTATGTTCTAATAGTGAAAGTGCATCCTCACCCAATAAATCTAACGTATTGGTAACTGTAGAGGAGCTAGTAAATGTAATATAGTCAACATGACCATGTTGCAATGCATCTACTAATGCCTCTTGTTGAGATGTATCTTGTTGCGTTTCATACAAGCGCAAGATATCTACGTCGATATCTAAGTGACGCAATTCACGAGGAATTACTTCACGAGCCTTCTTAGGTTGAATTAATAGCACTGTATGTCTAGGTTTAACATGCTGTTTCAATGCATCAACAACGGATTCAGCCTTATAATCTACAGGGATAATATCCGGCGTAATGCCATAGTTAGTCAACGCCTTAGCTGTGGCACTGCCGATAGCACATACCTTAGCATAGCCTAAAGAGCGTGCATCCTTACCTTCTCCGTACAATGCATCAAAGAAGTAGCGTACCCCTTCAGCGGATGTGAATACGACACAAGAATAGCGATCTACGCCATGTAATAAACGTTTATCTTCATCAAATAATTCTACAGGCTCTGTTTTAATAGCTGCTGCTTGGATAACATTGGCTCCTTGATTCATGAGCATATCACGGAATTTACTAGCTTGAGAGCGAGCACGAGTAACCACAATCGTTTTGCCGAATAATGGCTTGTTATCGAACCATTGCAATTGTTCACGCAAGTTTACAACATCGCCTACGACGATGATGGCTGGCGCTTTTAGTTGTGCCTTTTCCACGTCTTCTACAACATGTTCTAGTGTGGAAACAAGCACCTCTTGAACAGGTTTAGTACCCCAGCGAATGAGCGCCACTGGTGTATTAGCAGGACGGCCATGAGCCATCAATTTTTCTGCAATCGTAGGTAAATTGCCTACGCCCATGACAAAGCAAAGTGTATCCACTGCTGTGGCAAGACCTTCCCAATGGATGCCAGACACCGCTTTTGTTGGGTCTTCATGACCAGTAACAACCGCAAAGGATGTAGCCATAGCGCGTTGTGTTACAGGAATACCAGCATAGGCAGGCGCTGCGATAGGCGATGTAACACCAGGTACAAATTCAAAAGGAACACCGGCCTCACGAAGGGCCATTGCTTCTTCCCCTCCGCGACCAAATACGAGTGGATCCCCACCCTTTAAGCGGGCTACGATTTTGCCTTCTTTTCCCTTTTTTACCAATAGTTCGTTGATTTCCCATTGGTGCATGGTATGGTCTTTGCATTGTTTCCCTGCATAAATCAATTCTGCATCAGGTCTAGCCCATTCTAATAGATGAGCATCTGCTAAATAATCATATACAATAACGTCTGCACGTTCGATGCATTCCTTACCTTTTACGGTGATTAATTTAGAGTCTCCAGGGCCTGCGCCAATCAAATATACTAAACCTGTCATTTTATGATTCCCTCCTTAACAAGGGCTTCCACAATGTGTTTGCCCCCTTCTTCATATAAGGCTTTCGCAAGGTTTTTGCCTAACATAACCCCTTTCTTAGCAGGTCCAGACAATTCTCCTTCATATACAGTTTTACCATCCAAGGACGCAATGAGCGCTTTCAAATTAAGCTGTCCTTTTTCAACAGTTCCATATACGCCCATCGGCACTTGGCAGCCACCATTGAGTTGATTCAAGAAACTACGTTCCCCTTCTACGGCAAGGCGTGTTGGTTCGTCGTCGATTTTTGAAAGTATTTCTAACATCTCAGTATCGTCACTGCGACATTCAATAGCCAAAGCACCTTGCCCCACAGCAGGAATCATTTCATCCGCTGTAAAGACTTGTGTGATTCTATCATCTAAACCGAGCCGTTTAAGGCCTGCTTGTGCCAATACGACGCCATCGAGGCCTTCCGTTTCAATCTTGCCAAGACGGGTTTGCACATTGCCGCGGATGACTTCGATTTGTAGGTCTGGACGGCGATGCAATAGTTGGGCTTGACGACGTAAACTACTGGTGCCAATACGCGCTCCTTCTGGTAATTGGTCCAATGTTTTATATTTAGGACTAACCAAAGCATCGAATGGTACTTCCCGTTTGGAAATAGCACCTAATGTAAGGCCATCTGGCAATTCTGTAGGCATATCCTTTAAACTATGAACGGCGATATCAATATCACCAGCATGCATAGCCGCCTCTAATTCAGCAGTGAATAAACCTTTGCCACCTACTTCGGCAAGGGGTTTATTCAAAATGCGGTCCCCTTTTGTGTTAAAGTGAACTAATTCTACGGTAACCCCTGGGTATAAGCGTTGCAATTCACTTTTTACATATTCTGACTGCCATAAGGCAAGAGCACTCTTTCGAGTTCCAATTCTAATGTGGTTCCTCATACTACGAGCCTTCTTTCTCGAGATTAAACATATCTTTGAATAAATCCCAATATAAACCTTCTTCTTGTGTACCGGCGATTTCATTGAAATGAATCATCGGTTCTCTTAGCATTTTTCTAACGATCATACGACTCATAGAATCAATGATGCGACGCTCTTTATCGGAAATATCCGGCAATTTAGCCAGCGCTCGATGTAATTCACGGCGACGAATACGGTCAGCCTTATCCGTCAATAATGCCATCATAGGACGTACGGATAAATAACTAAACTTTTCTAACACTTCATCGATGGCTTCGTGAATAATCGGTTCAGCCCGTTTCGCCTCTTCCTCGCGTTGTTGTTTATTCTCTTCTACAACGCTTTCTAGAGCATCGATATTGAATAGGTACACACCTTCGATATCCGCGACGACTGGATCGATATCACGTGGTACCGCAATATCAATCATCACGATGGGACGTCCATGACGCAATGCGGCAATCCGTTTGGCCTCTTTTTCACCAATAATATAATGCGGTGCCCCCGTCGATGTAATGATGATATCCGCATGTTCCGCTTGTTCCACATAGTGATCTAATTTAATGGCTTGCCCATTAAATTTCTTCGCCAAGGCTTCCGCTTTGGTAAAAGTTCGATTTGATACGAATATGGTTTTTACGCCCTTTGCTTGAAGATGTGTAGCTGTTAACTCACTCATGGTACCAGCCCCTAAGATGAGGACTGTTGCTTCTGAAAGTGGTTTATCTAGGCTATCTTCCGCCAAGTTAACCGCCGTGTAACTAACAGACACAGGTGTATTCGCAATGCCTGTATTGGTCCGAACCTTTTTACCAACACCAATAGCGCGTTGGAACAAGATATTAAATACGGTTCCCGTAAAGCCTGCACTATAGGCCGCAATATAGGCACCTTTCAATTGACTAAGGATTTGACCTTCCCCCAATACTAGGGAGTCAAGGCTAGCAGATACGCGGAATAGATGTTCTATACACGCTTTCTCTTCATAGAAGAAAAATGCGGATTCATCAATTGTATCGGCATGTTTTAAATGCTTTAATACATCGAGCATATACGCTTTAGGAGATTGTACATCTTCTAATACGGCATAAATTTCCGTACGATTGCAAGTCGATAGAATGACGCATTCTGAAATTTTTTCGTATTCATAGAGTCGATTTAAGGCGCTTTCTACCTCGTTTTTTTCAAACGAGAAACGTTCACGCACCTCAACGGCAGCACTTCTATGATTTAGTCCTAATACCACTAATTGCATGGTGTAGTTTCTCCTCTATCAAAGGCCATTGTCCCTTAAGAATAGCCTGAAATTCAGTTTCGCTTAAATGAGTACGCCAAAAACGGCTACGCTCCTCTACGCTAGGGATCAGTAACTTTACCTCTTCCCTCATAATTTTAAGTCTCGGTATGGCAATTTGCAATATATTATAACGATTCATCATATCTTGTTTCACAAGACGATTAATACGTGGTCCCCCATTATTAGCACTAATCGCAACATGCAAATCACCCATATCGATTGTTGATGGTACTGTGAAATCACAAGCTGTAGCATTATCGGCACGATTGACTAGTATGCCATTATTGCGTGCTATAGCTTCGATATAATCATTAACAGCTTTATTATCTGTACAGATAAACAATAATTTACATTGTTTTACAATGTCTATATGGTCATCGCTAAACACTGTATTGTGCCAAATAAATCTGTTATCCTCATGCCAAGCTTTCATCTGATCTGTTATAACAGGGCTAATGACAATGCATTGACAGGGCTCGTCTAAGCATAATGCTAGACGTCGTTCAGCCACGGCGCCACCACCTACAAATAAAATGGTATCACTCGCTGTAGTTTGTAATGTTAGAGATATCATAATGAACCTCGCATAATTGATGATACCGCTTATGTATACCTACATATGGAACTATAGATATACATAAGCGGTATAAAAAATCGGCTTGATGAATCAAGCCGATTGCTTATTTGCTTACATAAATCGTTTAAGGTAAACGCCGATACGTCCCTTACGGGATGTGCCCGTAATAGCCTCTACCTTCATTCGGCCACGACCACGCATAGAGATGATGTCCCCTTCTTTGACCTCTTGGGATGGCCCCTTTGCAGGTTGCCAATTTACTTGCAATAAACCGGCATTTACAGCACTCACCAATTTGGTACGGGATACGCTAAAGCCAGAGCTTGCTACCGCATCCAATCGAAGTGATGCAACGGTAGTACGCACTTCTTTAATCTTTTCTTCTTTTGGTGCTATCTCATCTAACTCCATCGGAGTTACAGATACGGCAACCATAGCAATCTTTGTAAAATTTTGCACTACAAAATCTGCTACAGCGCTATCTACGAGAATTTGTGCGCCCCCTTGACCCATGATAATATCGCCAAATTTCGAGCGATCAATGCCAAGTCCCATTAAAGAACCAAGCACATCACGATGATTTAACAATCTAAATCGTGGATCCCAAGATACCTTCAAGGGAACGATACCCATATCTACTGTACCTTGAAAATGACTATCTACAAAGGCGATACGAATACGCTCCGCCCCTTCATAGCCGCCATAGGATTGAACGAGTAATTCAGGATAAGCCGCCTTAATTGCATCAGCGATAACAAGTCCTGCAGGACTTGTAAAGTCACAAACGCGATACGGTTTTCCCTTTACCACTTGTTCAGCTAAATCAAGCATACGGCGCGCTTCTTCACCGCTACCGCTTGCTTCAAAATATCTAATTAATTTACTAGTATCAGCCATTATTTCCCCAATTCATTGGAACGAGCTAAACAAGCAACAACCCCATCTTGTAGGGCACTGCGCAAGCCACCTTTTTCCATAGCTCCAATGCCAGCAATCGTAGTGCCGCCAGGGCTAGTCACTTGATCGCGCAATATAGCAGGATGTGTGCTGGATTCTAATGCCATTTTACCAGCCCCATACATCGTTTGGGCAGCCGCCTTAATCGCCAATTGACGAGGTAATCCAATGCGGACTCCCGCATCAGCCAAGGCATCTAAAATGACAAACATATATCCTGGGCCAGCACCAGACAAAGCGCCTAATCGATCTAGGTCGGCTTCACTGACAACGGCTACTTCACCAACCGCATTAAATAAAGCCTCCACGTGAATTGTATCAGCTCCATTATCCGCAGTCAACGCAGTCATACCACATCCAATAGATGCTGGAGTATTCGGCATGGCACGGTACAACACCGCGGTTGGTAATGCTTTGCGCAAGGTATCTAATGTTACGCCAGCTGCCACAGATATAACCGTAGCACCCGCTTTCACAGACGTTAATTGGCTCAATACGGATGGTAATACCTGTGGTTTAACAGCTAAGATAATCGTGTCAAACTGCGACATATCAGGTAATTCTACAAAACCTGTAACGCCCAATTCGTCAACTAATTCGTCGCGATGTTCAGGGCGACGCACTACGATTGATACATCATCTCTACGTAATATACCTTGTGAAAGTGCGCCTCGTAAAAGGGCACCACCCATGGATCCTGCGCCTATACATACTGTTTTTCCCAACATAGTATCACCACTTTTTCTATACCGGATTATTTATTTTGCCAGTTAAATTCTTGTTGCTCAGTTGTTCCACTTTCAGATTCATTATTATAATCAATGGATACATTTACAGGTACGCACATGAAAATATCTTTACCTACCTTTTCCAATTTGCCATCTAATGCAAATGTTGCACCAGATACAAAGTCAACGATGCGAGCTGCTTCGTGAGGATCTGTATTTTCAAAGTTAATCAATACAGGGCGCATGTCACGCAATTGATGAGTGATACTTTCAGAATCTTCAAAAACCTTAGGTTCGATAACAACTACTTTCATGGCTGTTGGACGTTGTGTCATAGTGGATGTGCCTCCTACCTTACGTGGATGGAACTCAGATGCAGCTGCTGTTGGTGCTACTGGTGGCACGTCCTCTGCATAGTCCTCATCATCTTCATATTCATACTCATCATCATAATCATAACGGTCATCATTATTAATGCCGATAAAATTTTTGATTTTTTGCCATTGTTCTCCCATAGACATGGTAATCCTCCTAATATACTCACACTGTTATATTCCCAATTAGTTATATACACGTTCCCCAAAGATGGCAGTGCCTACACGCACGATGTTAGCCCCTTCTTGTAAGGCTATTTCAAAGTCATGTGTCATCCCCATCGACAAATATTGTATATCCCCATCAGGGAAATACCCTTTCATATCTTCATACAAAGCATGTGCCACTCTAAAGATAGGTCTTGCATCCTCCGGATTTTCGAAAAACGGAGCCATGCACATCAACCCTTTAACGCGTACATGCGGTAAGGTCTTCGCATAGTCTCGTATGTCAGGAAAATCCTCTACGGACATACCAGACTTACTCGCTTCGCGAGCTACATTGACTTGTAACAATATATCTTGTACCTTATCATGCTTAGCAGCAACCTTTTCGATTTCATCTAATAGTTTCTTACTATCTACAGAATGAATCAAATCAAACATCGGTACCGCTTGGCGAACCTTATTGACTTGTAAATGGCCAATTAAATGCCATACCAATTTAGGTCCTGTATAAAGCATTTGTTTTTCTTTTGCCTCTTGCACGCGATTTTCGCCTACATGAGTGCATCCAAGGCGAGCCACTTCCTCTACAGCCGTTACAGGATGATTCTTTGTAACCGCAACAAGTAACGCCGTATCCGTGCGCCCTACGCTAGCCATTGCATCAGCCATGCGTTGTTGGATTTTATGAAGGGATTCTTCAATCATATGATCCTCCCATATAGTAACGTATAAATAAATATCCTATAGACTTATATTATATAATATTTAACCAATAATGTATATCTTTACCGTTTTTCAAGCATGCCGAATAATGCCATACGCCCTGTTTTGCCATGTTCACGACGATAGGAAAAACAATTCTCATCGGTCATACTATCGGTACCACCAATACAGATTTGGTCCTTTGGAACACCTCGTTGCAATAAATCTTCTTCGATAAATCGCCACAAATCAACATGTGGTGTCGATTTCGACGCACCATCTCTAACGATATATCGGACCAATTCATCACTATTGGCATCAGTTATTTTCTTCCACTCGTCTGTGAAAGTATCTGCCAGTTCTTGATTAACCTCAAAGGATTTAGGTCCAATGCTAGGGCCTAAATATACATAGCAGTCTTCAAAGCGCGTACCAAAATCTCGTTGCATCGCCTCTATGGTGATAATCGGTAGATGGCCTATAGCACCGCGCCAACCTGCATGAACGGTAGCCACCACATGATGCACAGGATCGTAAATGCCTACTGGTACGCAATCGGCAGTAAATAAGAATAATGGAATATTGGGTATATCCGTATATACAGCATCACAATCTGGAATGGCTGTATCAGAACTCATGGCGCCAGCACCGATTAAATCTTCTGTAATGCGTACTGCATTAAGGCCATGCACTTGATTGCCGCAGGTAATGCGGTCTGGCGATTCACCTAAATAATCAGCCACAATGCTGCGGTTATCTAATACATCTTGTAATGAATCTCCTATGTGAGTAGCTAAATTTAGAGATTCACATGGCTTCTTAGATACACCGCCATGACGATATGTATCCCCCATAACCAGAGGAAATTGATTGACCCAGTTAGGCATTTCAAAAGACCATTTACGATCATCATTTGTATTTACATTTACAACAGTAATATCCATACGACTGTTCCTCTACTATTTATTTCTCGAATCACTTACACACGCCACAGCGCTTACACCCTTCCATGCAAGGCGGTGTATACGCTTCATCAACTGCCCGTTGCCATTCTTGTTCTAAATAACCATTTCTTAGGCCCATATCCAAATGAGACCAAGGCAAATAATCCTCAAACTTGCGTTCCCGATAATTACAGTCATCCATGTCGAGGCCAGCTCGCTTCATTTCAGATTTAAAGGATTTGCTACCTCTATCTAGAGCACATGCAGCGAGTACCTTGCCTAAGCGGCGATCCCCCCGAGCGAGTACACCTTGGATATATGCTTCTTTAGGAGACTCAACGAGTACCTCGATGCGACGATTTTTTTGCAATGATTTCTTAATATATTGTAATTTCTTTTCTACACTCTTTTGATGATCCATAGCCATCCACTGGAATGGTGTAAATGGCTTTGGTATAAAGGGATTAATGCTAAGTGTTAAGCGACCTTTACAGCCCACCTCAGCCATGTGAGCTTGTGTACGTTCAGCTAGCCCAATAATGGCATCTATATCTTCATCCGTTTCTGTGGGAAGGCCAATCATAATATATAGCCTCATATGTTGAATACCAGACTTAGCGGATAACTGAGCAGCGGTGCGAAGATTTTCTTCACTAATCCCCTTGTTTATGACGCGGCGCAAGCGTTCACTCCCCGTCTCAGGTGCAATAGTAATTGTCTTTTGTCCACTTTCAGCCAATCCATCGACAACGGCTTGCGTCAAGGAATCGGCGCGCAAGGACGCACAGGAATAGCGCATATCCTTAGAGCGAATATAGGTTACGAGCTCATCAACCTCTGGATAATCGGAAATGGCCGCCCCCATAAGACCTACCTTTTTCCCTAACTTTTCTGCTCTATCGACGCCTTCTTTCAAGATATCTAGTGGTCGTACACGCGGTACGCGGAAACAATACCCAGCCATACAGAATCGACAATGACGGCCACAGCCTCGAGCTACCTCGATAATATACATGGCACCAAACTCGGTGAAATTCGTAGCAATTACCGTTTCACCTCCACTCGTTAGAGGCTCAAAATGGCGTCGTATAATTTTAGGCGCACCCTCTGCTATATCATAGCCAAGGAAGCGGTCATTATCATCATATTGAGGGGTATATAAAACAGGTACATATACACCATCAATTTGAGCTAGTGCAGCAATCGTTTCTTCTCGGCTTTCACCATTCTCACGACCCTTGCGAATCCGTTCTAACACAGCAGTAACGATGCCCTCCCCTTCACCGATGATGAAAGCATCGATAAAATCCGCAAAGGGCTCAGGATTAAATGTCGCACAAGGTCCTCCGGCAATGACGATAGGATCAAAGCCAGTTCGATCTTCGCTCATAACAGGCACACGCCCATATCGTAGCATTAATGGGATGTGAAAATAGTCCATTTCAAAGGTCACATCAAAGGCCACTACATCAAACTGATGCATAGGCCGTTGCATTTCAACACTCATAAGCGGAGTTTTAGTCTTGTCGTAGGCATCTAGTTCCTTTTTTTCAGGCAAAAAGATACGCTCGCATACACTAGATGGATGCAAATTGATTTCCTCATAGATAATGTGAAGGCCTAAATTACTCATGCCCACGAAATAGGTATTCGGATAGACGATGGCAACCTTTTGCTCCGCATGAGGATTAATAGTTACGCGGCTATCTTCATCTTTATAAAGTTCTTGTAATCGATCAATTAAATCTTTACGGTTCACTAATTTCCTTTCTATATAAGCCCACTACGAAAAGTGGGCTTAACAACGCTCTCTATATATAATTCAAGAGATTATATTTTAGATTTTATTATATCCTTTGTATGAGTAGTCTTTGTTTTAATTGTTTTTACCAATTGAGGCCGATGTTTTTTCTCATACGGATACAATACGACTTTACCATCTCTGTATTCCGCAATGTAGATATCCTTAATAGAATACCCTTGTGCCTGTACCTCTTGTTCTAGCCATTCTTTATCTTTTTCAATTACATCAAGAGTAAATTGATTAATTTGACCATCATTGATCAAATCAAAACGAATATTTTCTTCACCGAACTGAACAACACTAAGCTGACCATTTTGCTCTAATACGGCGCGCTTAACATCTGCTACATATTGAACACCAGCTGTGCGAAGTTTTAGTTTTAACTCAGCCGATTGAATGCCATAACGCATACATTCCTCAGTTAAAATATGCCCTTTTTCAATAACAATTACCGGATGACCATCTAGAATTGTTTTAAAGAAACGCAGATTACCTTTTAAAAACTTAAGAGTCATTACAAGGATAGTCCATAAAATAAGGACTAGCATAAACTGTAATATACCAATCGCATCATTATAGATGATGGCACCGATAATGCCACCGAGTACATAATTTTGTAATTGATCTAAGGCTGAGGTGGGCGCCAAATTACCTTTACCCATTAAGTTAATTTGTAAAATAATCGCCAAGAGACCTATGGCGAGTTTGGCAAAGACCATCCCATAGACGGCCATAGCTTCTGTCATATGTGGTCCTCCTTATGGTAATACATCCGCTTTATCATGAATTCGATCTGTAGGGCTTACTGTATACACACGAGTGATTGTATAGGTAGTAAATTCAGGGTTAAATTGCACCTCATAATATGCATCGCTAACCTTTAAGATCATACCATTACGTACCTTTAAGGAATTAACAGCTAATTGACCTTCATCAACACCACGGTCTGCACTAAAGGAATGCAAGAATTGAGCCATTCTAGAAGAATCTTCAGAGTAATTCTTCATACGACCATATTCTTGATATTCTAAGCCTAAGAAAAATACAATAATTAAGGATAATATAACAGTTAAATCACGGTAACGGCTTGTAAAACCATTACGCAAAACTTGAATGCCTATTCCGAGAAGGGCTAATAAAACAACTACAAAGATAACGAACCCTAATGTATGACCAGATGCGATTTGGCTTTCCACATAGGAAACGGTATAGAAGTCCATAATTATGCTCCTTTCATATATCTTTTTATTATATCACAAATAAATATGATAATAACCACCAACGATTTATAAAAAATAGAGCTACCACAATGATAGCTCTATTAAACAGTTACTATACTAATTTATTTACATTCACGGTACACGATGATATAAGCATGAGTATTCGCTGTAAAACCAGATTCTAATTCTAGTTCAACTTCTAAAACGGCATCGTCAACGTCACCTTTATAATACGCATTACGTTGTTCTGCGGAATAGAAATACATAGCCGCATTATATTCATTACCTGCTTGTACTGGAATTGTGATGGTAACAGGCTGTGTTTCAACATTCTTTGTTTTAGTACCCACATTATCCGTCGTGTAATATACGGATTCAATGGTATGTTCTCCTGGTGTTAATGCCACAATGACTTGACCATATTGACCAGTTTTATGATCAATAGCAGAAAGGTCCTTACCATCAACCTTTACAGATTTACCATAAATATGAAGAATCGCTTTATTAGTATTCTCTTGTACAAATTGTTGTTCACCGGCTTGTCGTTTTTTATTGAACTTCATAAATACGGCAAACAAAATGGCCCAAATGACTGCAACCGCCACGATGATAATAATAGTTGTAGAACTCATAGTATCTCTCCTTATACCAAAATATACTACATTGACTCTACGTTAACTATATCATACGTACTTGTATTACTCAATAAAAAAGCGACCCCAAATGGGGTCGCTTTCAGTAAGCCTATGCTTATCAAGAAATTACTAATGCAATCTCTTATTTCAACCAGCTCATCAAGTTGCGAAGTTCTGCACCAACTGGTTCGATTGGATGAACAGCTGCTGCTTCGCGATGTTCTTTAAGGAATTTTTGACCATTTTTGGAATCAGCCAAGAATTCATCAGCGAATTTACCAGATTGAATGTCAGCCAAGATTTGTTTCATAGCTTCTTTAGTTTCTGGAGTAATTACGCGAGGGCCTGCATAGTAATCACCATATTCTGCTGTGTTAGAAATGGAGTTACGCATTTTTTGGAAACCACCTTCGTAGATAAGGTCTACGATCAATTTCATTTCATGCAAGCATTCGAAGTAAGCGTTTACAGGTTCATAACCAGCTTCTGTTAATACTTCGAAACCAGTTTGAATCAATGCAGTCAAACCACCGCACAATACAGCTTGTTCACCGAACAAGTCAGTTTCTGTTTCGGATTTGAAGTTAGTTTCCAAGATACCTGCACGGCCACCACCGATACCAGAGGTCCAAGCTAATGCTACTTCTTCAGTATCGCCAGATGGGTCTTTTTCTACTGCGTACAAGCAAGGAACGCCGGAGCCTTCTTGGTATGTACGACGTACTAAGTGGCCAGGACCTTTAGGTGCTACCATGAATACGTTGATATCTTCGCGAGGAACGATTTTACCGAAGTGAATGTTGAAGCCGTGAGCGAATGCTAAGTATGCACCTTGTTTCAAGTTAGGAGCGATATCTTTTGCATAAACGTCTGCTTGTAATTCGTCTGGAATCAATACCATAACGATATCAGCGCCTTTAACTGCTTCTGCAGTTTCTTTTACAGGAAGACCTGCTTCTTCAGCTACTGCCCAGCTTTTGGAACCAGCGCGAAGACCAATAGTTACGTCAAAACCGTTTTCTTTCAAGTTCAATGCATGAGCATGACCTTGGGAACCGTAACCTAAAACTGTAATTTTTTTGCCTTCCAATTTACTTAAATTGCAATCTTCATCATAGTAAACTGTTGTACCTAAAATTTTACCTGCCATGTTAGACAACCTCCAATTTATATTCAATAGAATATTTAATATATATACTGTACACAATCTTGCAAATAATTGCAAGGTTTGTAGCGTATATCGTAATTTATCGAATAGTCAAATAGACTAATTCATAACTAAATTTGTACCCTCTTTGTATTAAAAAAATATGAATTCTGAAATTTTCATACCTTATTTAACGATAACCCAAGGGCGATCTTTTTCCCAAACAACAGATACATCAATACCGAAAACATCGGTCAATATATCGTCGGTTAAGATGTCCTGTTTTTTGCCTTTATACACGATGAGACCATCTTTAATAATTGCTACATGTGTAATGCTAGGCATAATTTCTTCGATTTGATGAGATACATAGATAAAAGGCTTCTTCTCATCACGAGCCATATTTTCCACGGTTCTTAAGAATTGCTCACGAGCCGGCAAATCAAGACCAGAGCAAGGTTCATCTAAGATCAACAAATCAGGATCTGCCATGATGGCACGAGCCAATAGTACACGGCGTTGTTCGCCAACGGATAAGGTGGAGAATTTATGGCCTTCCAAATAGGAGATTTTAAATTCTTCCATTAGGTCTATCGCTTTTTTTCGCTGGTCTTCAGAGACGTCCTTATAGACGCCGATAGTGTTGAAAGCACCAGAAATAACGACATTTTCTACCAATTGGCGATCTAAGGTAGATTGAAATTGGCCCAATGTGGCGCTTACAAAGCCTAAGCGATTTTTAATCTTAACCCATGCATATTTGCCAAACTCATGGCCAAATACACGTAATAGACCGGTCGTCGGGATTTGATAGGCTGGAATCATACTGAGCATCGTCGATTTACCAGCCCCATTGAGGCCTAATAGAGCCCAGTTTTCCCCTTCTTCCACGTGCCAATCTACGCCTTTTAGAATTTCTCGACCATCGCGACGAAATGTGACATCTTCATAATGTAGTACTTCACTACTCACACAACCATCTCCTACATTTTTTCTCCACGACTCATAGCGGTAATACCGGTTTTAGCGATTTCAAGAATACCATAGGTTTCCATAATTTGTACGAAACCGCGTAATTTATCGTCGCTGCCGATGACTTCTATGATCATAGATGTAGGGGAAATATCAAGTACATTACCGCGGTATACATCGGCAATTTGAACAATTTGAGATCGCGTTGTAGACGTTGCTTTCACCTTGATAAGCATTAACTCACGACAAACTACATCATGATCATCAAATACTTTCACCTTAACCACATCAATCAGTTTGTAAATTTGCTTTTGAATTTGGTCAAGTGCACGGTCATCAGCCTCAACAGTAAGCGTAATGCGTGCATAGCCAGGCTTATTTGTAACGCCAGAAGTCATTTTCGTAACGTTAAAACCACGGCGATTGAAGAGTGCTAAAATACGAGTACCAATACCCGCCGTATTTTTGGCAATCACTAACACTTGATGTTCTTTAGCCATTATAGCACCCCTTTCTTGCCCATCATGCCACTCACAGTACCACCTGCTGGGATCATTGGCAATACATTATCCTCACGTTCAACGCGACAATCCAAGACGATGCTTTCATCAGATGTAATATAGGATTTAAAATCTTTATTGAACGTTTCAACTGAATCGAAGCGCGCTGCTTTCAAATCAAATGCATCAGCTAGCTTTAAGAAATCAGGACTCACTTCTAAATCTACATAGGAATAACGTCGGTCATTGAAGATTTGTTGCCACTGACGAACCATGCCAAGATATCCATTGTTGATGATGACAATCTTAATTGGCAAATTATATTGACGAACCATCATAAGTTCTTCGCAGGTCATTTGGAAACCACCATCGCCAACAACAAGGATGACTTGTTTGTTAGGAGCACCCACTTGAGCACCGATTGCCGCTGGTAAGCCATAGCCCATCGTACCAGCACCACCAGAAGTTACGATGGTATGTGGCGCCTTATGTGTTAAGAACTGAGCAGCCCACATTTGATGTTGGCCTACATCGGTTACGATAATAGCATCATCCTTAGCAATTTTATTGAGTTCAGATAATACATATTGAGGATGTAACTCACCATGAGTCGATTTAGGAACAACCATAGGATATTCTTGTTGCCATTCTCGAATTTGCGCAATCCAAGATTCATGTGTAGTAGGTTCAACAAAAGTATTTAATTCGGTTAATACTCGTTTTAAATCGCCTACGATTGGTACGTTAATGGTAACGTTTTTATCGATTTCAGCTGGATCGATATCGATATGAATAATCTTTGCTTTTTTACAGAAGAAATCTGGATGACCTGTTATGCGGTCATGGAAACGAATACCAGCCGCAATAACGAGATCTGCATCTTCGGTACAATTGTTAGCCGCTACCGTTCCATGCATACCGACCATACCAAGAGCCAATTCATGGTTACCAGGGAATCCACCAAGGCCTACCAAGGTATTAGCTACAGGAATTTGAGCCTTTTCAGCTAACTCCTTAAGTTCATCCATAGCGCCTGATTTCAATACGCCAGCACCAGCAATGATAAGTGGACGCTTTGCATTCTTGATAAGGGTTGCCGCTTTTTTAATTTGCCCTTGATGGCCTTTGTATGTTGGATCATACCCTTCAAGATGAATAGGTACTTCGTATAATTTATTGTATTCCGCCATAGATATTTTTTCTGTTTGAATATCCTTTGGAATATCGATTAATACAGGACCTGGACGACCTGTACCAGCAATGAAGTACGCTTCCTTGATAATGCGAGGCAAATCGTGAATATCTTGAACTAGATAGTTATGCTTAGTAATCGGCATTGTAATACCTTGGATATCCGCCTCTTGGAAGGAATCCTTACCGATAAACGGACGACCTACCTGCCCTGTAATGGCCACCATAGGTACAGAGTCCATGTATGCAGTCATAATGCCTGTTACAAGGTTTGTTGCACCAGGACCAGACGTAGCAAGGCATACGCCTACACGACCGGATACGCGTGCATAACCATCTGCTGCATGGGCTGCACCTTGTTCATGACGTACGAAATAGTGTTTAATTTCAGGGAAGCTATAAATTTCATCATAAATTGGAATGACTGCGCCACCTGGATAGCCGAACATATCAGTTACACCAAGGCGATGCAATGTTTCTAGGACAATGCGTGCCCCATTGATTGTTTCTGCGCTCATAGGAACCCTTTCAACCAGCTATTCTGATAGAATCTCGCTGGAATTTAAACGTTTAATGGTATAACCATTCTTTTTAAAAGTATCAATAATGCTTTGAATATGTTCTTCACCATTGGTTTCTACAGTAACTTGTAATTCCACTTCGTGGAAGCGGTCAAGATTTTTAAACTGATTATGATCAAGTTTAATAACGTTTGCATCCGCATCTGCAAGCATTTGAGATACAGCAACCAATTGGCCTGGTTTATCTGGAAGGTTTACAGAGAATGTAAAGATACGGCCACGCAATACGAGACCTTTATTAATCATAGAAGAAATAGTTAATACATCGATATTACCACCGCTGACGATGGCTACTGCCTTTTTAGCTTTGCAGTCTAATTTTTTTAGACCCGCAAGAGGCAAAATACCAGAGTTTTCTGCTACTAATTTATGTTTTTCAACGAGCAACAAAAAGGCTTCCATCAATTCGTAGTCTGAAACTGTAATTATTTCATCTACGTATTTCTTGATATATTCAAGTGTAGTTTCACCAATTTGACGTACCGCCGTACCATCAGCAATGGTAGCCACTTCGTCGAGTGGTACAGGATGATCGGCCTTTAATGCTGCCAAAGCACTGGCTGCCCCTTCTGGTTCTACACCGATAACTTTGATGCGAGGATTTTTTAATTTAGCAGCCGCTGCAATGCCAGATACAATGCCGCCGCCGCCAACAGGTACCAGTAATACATCCGCATCAGGCAATTCCTCAAGAACTTCAAGGGCAATAGTGCCTTGGCCTTCGATGACATCTTCGTCATCGAAAGGGTGCACGAACACATAGCCATGTTCTTGTTGCAATTCCATCGCCTTTTGGTACGCTTCATCATAAATCTCGCCCGATAATACGACCTCTGCGCCATACTGTTTTGTAGCATTCACCTTGATGAGAGGTGTATGTTTTGGCATGACGATTGTCGCCTTAATGCCTAGACGTTTTGCAGCAAGCGCTACACCTTGCGCATGGTTGCCGGCGGACGCGGCAATAACACCGCGCGCCTTTTCTTCTTCCGTCAATTTAGCAATTTTATTGTATGCTCCACGCACCTTAAAGGAACCTGTTATTTGTAAGTTTTCTGGCTTGATGTACACATCATTGCCACACTCTTCAGAGAACACATCGCTATGAAGCAGTTTAGTTTTTACCGTAATCGTGCTCAACCGTTCACGGGCTTCCATAAAATCATATAACTTATGCATAAGACACCTACTCTTGTAGTAATAACAATACTTCTCCTATTAGTCTTCTAAAATTTCGATAGCACCTTGTGCTGCAGAAGATACATGGAGAGCATATTTTTTAAGGTATCCAGTTACATTGGATTTGAATGGTTTCAATGCTGCTTTACGGCGAGCGATTTCATCGTCAGATACAGCTAATTCCAATTTGCCGTTTGGAATATCGATGTTGATGATATCACCATCTTCAACAACGGCGATTGTACCACCTGCTGCTGCTTCTGGAGATACGTGACCAATCGATGCACCACGAGTAGCACCAGAGAAACGACCGTCAGTCAACAATGCTACGTCTTTATCAAGACCCATACCTGCGATCATGGATGTTGGTGTCAACATTTCGCGCATGCCAGGACCACCTTTAGGGCCTTCGTAACGGATAACTACCACATCACCTTTTACGATTTTACCGCCTGTAATAGCTTCAACAGCTTCTTCTTCGCTGTTGAATACCTTTGCTGGGCCAGAGTGAACAAGCATATCATCATCTACGGCACCTGCTTTTACAACGGAACCATCTACAGCAAGGTTACCTTTAAGAACCGCAATACCACCTGTTTCATGAACAGGATTATTCCATGGATGGATAACATCTTCATCCACAACATGAGCTGCTGTTGCAATTTCACCTTGTGTTTTAAGAGCTACAGTTTTGCAATCTGTATGCAAACGACCATTTTCTGCTAAACGTTTCAACACAGCAGATACGCCGCCTGCAGCATACAAATCTTCGATGAAGTATTTACCAGATGGAGAAAGTTTGGATAATTGAGGTGTGTTTTGTGCAATGCGATCAAAGTCGTCCAAGGACAATGGTACACCTGCTTCGTGAGCGATAGCTGGCAAATGAAGTGCTGTATTAGAGGAACCACCCAAAGCCATATCAAGAGCTACTGCATTTTCAAAGGCTTCGCGTGTCATAATGTCTTTAGGACGAAGGTTTGCTTTCAATACCTCTACTGCTTGCATACCTGCTAATTTAGCAAGACGTAAACGTTCAGAATATACTGCTGGAATTGTACCATTACCAGGAAGGCCCATACCAAGAGCTTCTGTTAAGCAGTTCATTGTATTAGCTGTGTACATACCAGAGCAAGAACCACATGTAGGACATGCGGTATTTTCGATTTCAGCTAACTCAGCATCACCCATTTCACCAGTTTGATGTTTACCTACTGCTTCGAATACATCAGACAAACCGATTTTTTTGCCATTGTGTACGCCTGCAAGCATAGCACCACCGGATACGAATACGGATGGAATGTTTAGACGAGCTGCAGCAATCAACATACCAGGTACTACTTTATCGCAGTTTGGAATGAATACCATAGCATCAAATGGTGTTGCCATAGCTGTTGCTTCGATGGAATCAGCGATGATATTGCGAGTTACCAAGGAGTATTTCATACCGATGTGGTTCATCGCCAAACCGTCACAAATACCAATTGTATTGAACTCGATTGGCACACCACCTGCGTTGCGGATACCGTCTTTTACGGCTTGTACAATATTTTTCAAGCCCACATGACCAGGAATGATTTCATTGAAGGAATTGGCAATACCAATGACCGGTCTACCTAATTCTTCGTCTACAAAACCGAGTGCTTTTAATAAAGATCTGTGTGGTGCACGTGCTACGCCTGTTTTTAAATTGTCACTTCTACAACTCATGATATTCTCCTCACTTCTTTTGAAAGTATCCACTTGGACGGCTTTCACAATGAACAAAAAAAAGACGATTCCAAAGAACCGTCTTAAAAGTTTACAAATGATATTCCTTTTGTTTACAGAATTCCTTAATACATACATAAAAACCTATGTACCCCATGGAATACATACAAATAAGAAACACTATAGTCAAATCTTATTGATTGTATATTAAACCATTCGCGGAACTTTTAAGACAAAAACGTGTTAAGTTGTTGTTCATAATTCGAATGTTTTTAATAATCACGACCAGCGCGATAATCAACAAGCTAATGACTAAACCGAACATGTTTCCTCCTAAAATAATCTGTAACGATAAAACTATAATAACACGTTCCATAGTGTCATGCAATAAATATTCTATAGATTTATTATATTTTTTTTATGAAGTTCACCATACCCAATAGCTATACCCATATATGTTTATGCACCAATATTGGATATACAAAAATCCCCCGCCGTAGCGAGGGATGTATATATTATAAAATACCGAACAGCCACATACCAAATGTGCCAGCCCAGAAGTGAATCATAAAACTTACTACAGAAATAGCAAGACCTACACGCCACCATGTTCCTTGTGGTACATAGCCTGCACCAAAGAAGATTGGTGTTACACCAGAGCTATAATGTGTTAATGTACAGCCAGGGCTATTCATCAAACCAAAGAGCAAGATGGTAAATGGAATCGGTGCACCCATGGCAACCAAAATGGCTGCAAAGGCGGAGAATAATGCGGTAATACGCGCCGTACCACTAGCAAAGAAGTATTGAGAGTATACGAAGGTTGCAGAGATAATAAAGGATGCCCAGAACCAATCAATACCTACGAGATGTTGACTTACAAAATTAGCAAATACAGCCACTACACCAAGTTTACCAAGAAGGCCAGCCATACCAACGAGGGTTCCCATCCAAATGAGGATATCCCAACCGGTGCGTTCACCTAATATGTCTTCCCATGTAAGGGAGCCAGTTACAACACAAGCAAGAACACCCATCATAGCAACTACTGTAGGATGTAACTTTGTCCAAATCGCCGTAGCCCAAAGCAAAATGCACAGGATAAAGATAATAGCCACAGAAATTTCAGATTTCGTAATTGGCCCAAGTGCATTTAATTCCTTTTGTGCCATCTCAGCCGCCTCTGGTGTTTCTTTGATTTCTGGCGGATAGATTTTATAGATAAACCATGGCATCAAAATCATACAAATAACACCAGGGATGACACCCGCTTGGAACCATTCCCACCAAGAAATATCATAACCAAATAATTTCGCACCTAAGGATGTGATCAATAGGTTACCGCTACAAGCAGTTAAAAAGATTGTTACAGTAATGGTGTTTATCGTATGAGCCGTGGTCATCAAGTACGCCCCAATACGACGTGCCGTGCTACCATTTGGCTCAGAATCAAAGGCAAGGGAAATATTTTGGACGATTGGAAAAATGATACCGCCCCCACGCGCCGTATTAGATGGCGTGGCTGGAGAGATAATCAAATCCGTACAAGCTAAGGCATAGGCTAATTTCAGAGAACTTGTACCAAAGGCACGAATTAAGGTGTATGCAATGCGCTTACCAAGGCCGGAATTAATAATACCTCTAGAAAAGAATACGGCTGCTACGATAAGCCACACATTAGCCTCTGCATAGCCACCCAAAGCTTGCACCATCGTAATAGAGCTCGTTGCCACAGCAGCAACAATGCCAAAGAGTGCCATAATGCCCGTCGGCCAAGGGCGTAAAATAAAACCAACAATCGTAGCTGTAAAGATAGCCAACAAATGCCAACCTTCAGGCTTAATCGCCTCTGTATGAGGCAAAAACCAAATAATCAGGCCAATCAAAACGGTTAAGGCCGCTCGTGTCCATGTACTCATAGTCCCTCCAAAAATTCCTTAATCTTAGGTTTTTGACGCAATGTCTCCATTTGTTCATCAGTCAATAATTTAACCTTATCTCGGTCTTTATTAACAAGGCAGAAAAATCCTATATAGTCGCCCTTATTAGCTCTAAATTGATGAATTGTATTGCCTGGGATTTCAATAAAGTCCCCTTGTGCTACATCATAAATTTCATCACCTAGTAAAAGCTGCCCCTTACCGCGGCCAATCATAACCATATGTGTATGCTCATGATATTCTAACGTAGAGTAACCCCCGGGCAAACATTCAAAATAACGGAATTGGCAGGGAATGTCATAAGCCCCATCATATAGCACTTGTCGCGTTACATCCTTAAAAGGACTACCATCTTGTTTGTACACCAAGGTATCGACGCCATCCCATTTAAAATTTTCCGAATCAAACTTGCGTATCATCTCATCACCTCACAATACAAAAAGGGCTGTATCGAAACGATGTTTCAATACAGCTCTATGAATTCGATTATTTAAAGAGACGTTTAATCGTACCGAGTAAACCATGGCTATGTTCACGAACACCATCAACCACGGACTCTACATCAAATCCAGTTCGTTCAATAGCTGTTGTAATCGTTTCAACAGATACCTTTGCTGGATCAAAAGATACAGTAGCCGTTTTATTTGGCAAATCAACTTCGGAGCTAAGTACGCCTTCTAGGCCTAATGTAGCACCTTCTACTGTTTCCTTACAATTATTACACATCATACCAGGTACAGTGAATACCTTTGTTACAACGCCATTATCTTCACCACAACCGCAATCTTTGCACATAATAATACCTCCTAATCATTAGCTTCCTTATGTTTTTCATCATTTTTAGCCCCAGCTGTCACATCGATAGTGGTAGCAGATTTAACGGCTTCCTTTGTTTCATCGACAGCTTTCTTTGGGCCGGAAAGAGCATCTTTAAATTCATTGATCCCCTTACCAATCGCTTTACCCACTTCAGGTAATTTACCAGGTCCGAAGATAACTAGAGCGATCACTAAAATAACTATTAATTCAGGTGTTCCTATAGACCCCATTTGTATCTCCTTTATATTTACTTAATACTACATCCATCAGTGTACATCATTATACGCATCTTTGTCCACATACCATGTCATAGGTTCTTGTGAAAGCACTGCACCTGGCAATACACGACCGATACGTTTATCCCATGATGTATCTTCATAATCCTCACGTTGGTACAAGACCTTTGTAAGGGCTGTCCGTTTGCTTTCACCAGTTACAGTAAACCAAAGGACATCTGTTTTCGCTAAAAACGAAAAGGTCATGGAAATGCGCTCCCACACCTTACCATCCTCAACTGCTACAACATTTCGATCCGCCACTCGCAACGCATGAGAACCGGCAAATAGACCTGCTGTATGGCCATCTTCTCCAAGATCTAGAATAGCTAAATCCAGGCCAGATTTTTTACAAGCTTTAAGAACATTGCCTATTTCTTTCTCGTACTCGTCAGCTGCCTCTATAACAGTTTTCGAATTGGTGTTAATAGGAAAGAAATGGGCCGCCCCCTTCGCCTTACAAAGCAGATATGGTTTTACACGGTTGAAATAATTATCTTCATGAGACTGAGGCAAAAATCGCTCATCAGTCCAGACAAAAAATATCCGTTCCCAGTTAACACGCTCAATGTACTCAGGGGAGTTCAATGTCTCTAACAAACCATTGATAACTGTGCCTCCAGTGATACCTACAATGCATGTTTCGGTGCGGCTGATTTCTTCATTGGTGAAAGCAATAAAATCCTCCGCCAATGCAGCGACCACATCACTAGGGGTATCATAACATTTAATTGTATCTTGAGCCATAAAATATGGACCTCCTAAAACTATCTTAATAGTTCTATTATATACGTTTTGTCAATGTATGAAAAGGAAAAACCGATGTAACACACTATATGAGTCACATCGGTTCTAATGATATGAGTATGTAGTTCTAATTTACATACTATTTAGCACATCTTATTACAAAACAGTCTTACTTTTGGCCAAATTTAGGACGACGGCGTTCTGTAAAGGCAAGAACACCTTCTTTGAAATCTTCAGAAAGACCTAATTCACATTGATTTTCTACTTCAAACTTCTTGTACTCTTCCCAGCCAGATAAGAAGCTATTCCACATCATTTCCTTCATAACGCGGTACGATTTTGCAGGGCCTTTTGCTAATTTTTCAACTAGGCGTCTTGTAGCAGTCTCTAAATCCTCTGGTTCACAAACTTTATATACAAAACCAAGTTCTTTACCTTTTTCAGCGGAAACCGCTTCACCAGTCATGACAATGTGCATAGCACGATTCATACCAATGGAACGAGTTAACAAGAACAAACCACCTGCATCTGGAGCAAGGCCTACGTTTACGAAGGCTTGAATAAAGCGTACATTATTAGCTGCAACCACAAAGTCTGCAGCTAACGCCATGTTGAACGCCGCACCTGCTGCCGCACCTTGAAGGCTCATGATAACCGGTTTAGGTAAGCGTTTCATAGCCATAGAAATCTGCGCTACTAGCTCAACGATTTCAAATAAAGACTCTGTATCACCATCATTTACAGCCCGTTCCATTTCTGTTAAATCGCCGCCAGCAGAGAATACTTTACCCTCTGCATTGATGAGCAATGCACGAACACTTTCATCGTTGTGAGCTTTATCTAAAACCTCAAGGATCTCCTTACACATTTCGATGTTAAAACCATTCGCCACTGCAGGACGATTAAATGTCAACGTACCGATACCATTATCTACTACGTATTGAATTGTATTATAAATCATATGAATTCTCCTATATGAAAATCTATTTTCGAAAAAATTCGATTATACTTATATTATAGGAGAATTACATATGGATGTAAATATAATTCCAAAGATATGAAAAACTATAGAAATACAAAAACTCCTGCAGACAGTGTCTGCAGGAGTAATATCCGTTGTCCAAATATTAACGTTTGGAGAATTGGCTTGCTTTGCGGGCTTTTTTAAGACCGTATTTTTTACGTTCTTTCATACGTGGGTCACGAGTCAAGAAGCCAGCTTTTTTCAAAGATTGACGAAGTTCGCCATCTACGTCCAATAACGCACGGGAGATACCGTGACGAATTGCACCAGCTTGACCGGAAGGACCGCCACCAGCTACAGTTGCGATTACATCGTATTGTTCAACTGTGTTAGTCAAGTTCAAAGGTTGTTTTACGATCAATTCCAAAGTTTGGCGACCGAAATATTCATTAAGTTCACGTTTGTTAACAGTGATTTTACCTGTGCCCGGTACCAGACGAACTCTAGCAACGGAAGATTTTCTACGACCAGTGCCGTAATATTGTGCTACTGCCATTATATGTTCCTCCCTCTAGATTATCGTACGGAAATTTCTAATACTTCTGGTTTTTGAGCTGCATGTGGATGCTCAGGACCAGCGTATACGTTTAATTTACGGTATTGTTGTGCACCCAATTTATTTTTTGGAAGCATACCACGAACTGCCATTTCAACAACACGTTCAGGTTGTTTTTCAAGCATCATGTACAATTTAGTGAAACGGGAACCACCTGGGTAACCAGAGTGACGGAAGTATTCCTTTTGTTCCAATTTTTTACCAGTTACGCGAATTTTTTCTGCGTTTACAACGATCACATGGTCACCAGTGTCTACGTGTGGTGTGAAAGTTGGTTTATTTTTGCCCCGAAGAACTTTTGCAACTTCGGCAGCAAGGCGTCCTAAAGTTTTACCTTCAGCGTCAACAACATACCATTTCCGTTCGATTGTGTTCGGATTGGCCATAAATGTAGTTTTCATGCTGCATATCCTCCTAATAACGTCATAATTCTACCAAAATCAGCTTGTCCTTTGCTTCCGGGGCTAATGGAAACACGACTAAAGCTTACTCAAAATAGTATACAGATTTTATGGGTTTGTGTCAATTAAAATTTAGTACTTATATGTTTTCATTAAATTATTTTTTAATATAGAATTACACTGCTGTATTACATCATTCAATACGGTCTGATCAGTATTAAGAGAAAGTTTAACCCAATTATTACGCCAACTACCTCCTAATTGAACTTCTACTTTTATATGTCCATATGAATTACATATAATATGGACATAATCATCCGAATCATCATAAGCAATACGAACTTCTCCGTCTAATGTAATATACAGTAATTTGAGTTGACCGATTAATTCTATAAATTCATTTACAGTATAAATAATAAAAATGAACAGTCCCCTTTATTATCTTTCATTAGCAGAAACCTACTTATATTACATATTACTTTATATTGTGCAGGAAATTTATATATTTATATAGAATAATGAACATATAATATCAAAATTAGTAAAAGTTTAATTTAGATTTTGTAAAATAATACATATTATAATATCAGTACTTCTATAATCTAGGAGATGATAATATGAATCTAGAAAACAAAAACTCATTTCTCTTAAATAGTGCTCTATTCTTTTCAACAATGGGAAGCACCGCAACAACACTAGGTTTTATAACATATATATTCAATACCACCCACAGTCCCTTTGATACAGGGGTAGTTACAATAGCGACATTATTAGTTGGAATGTTATTAGGCCCATTTTTAGGGATACTTGTAAAAGAAAAAGGCTTGTTGTGGTCTATGGTAGTTCCTGAAATAGTTTCGGGTTTTGTATTATCAATTTTTGTTTTCATAGATAACCTTTATCTAGTATATATCATAGCTTTTCTTATAGGTTTTAATAATAAAATTTTAGGAATCGCTAGACTTTCCTTTATACCTAATATTACAAATGACCTAGTCAAATTTAATGCACTACTCCGTTCTATTAATCGTTTTGCATTGATAAGTGGTTCCTTATTATTTAGCGTTATAATTAATTACTCTTTAACGATGGTGTTTGTTATTGATGCAATTACTTATATTATTTCAGCCTACCTACTTTATCGATTAAATAGAAATGTGAGAATACAATCACACGCAACTATCTCCCAAAAAACTATTAGACAAAGCATATATGATCACATTCAACTTTTATTAAAAGGATATAAGTTATTATTCCTAAATAAAAAAATTAATTTTATAGTTTATTTGGGTATATTAGCCAGAATATTTTATATGTGTATACCGATTCTACTATTAATATTCATTAAAGACATCTTACATTTAACTGATAGCCAGTATGGATATACGCAAACAATCTCTAGATTGGCATCATTCATTATTTTTGGAATTCTTGCTAAATATTTTACCATTAATTTAGCATCGAGTTTTAAAAAAGTTTTGTTCCCTCTTTTTATACTATACGGAGGAAGTATTTTTTTCATAGGCTATATAGAAACAATAGAACAACTATATATTCTATATAGTATATCTGAAATATTATTATTTACAGCCGTTGTTTTAGTTCATGCATATATACAATCTATTTTTTCACAGGAAGAGTTAACATTAGCTAGCGGTTCTGTAAGTACAGGCTTCTCTATTGGATCGATATTATCAATAACTATATTTACAAACTTAGCAAATATATTACCGCTACATGATATATTTTTTATATGTGGACTGGGGATAATTATAAGCACAGTTATTATAATAGGCTATACTCGATTAAACCAAGAAAGATAGATTTTATGATAATTATTTGATTTACGGGTTATAGGACAAAAAGAGTGTGTGACTAATTCCAATAAGTTAGAAAATCTGTAGACATATGTAGCTCATTCCAAACAGGAGCATCACCCCATTGAGGGATGGAACGATCTATTTGGCAATAATTAGATAACCGTTTGTAGATAGCAGCAATCGATTCATCTGTAGGCATACAATTTAATATATCTGAAATAGAAAGCGGTCTTGGTGAATGCATATAGCACCACCAATAGACCGCTTTTAGTCTTCTTTCAAGTAAAAGGTCCCTATGAGCGCGTAACATGCTTCTTAGTTGAGCATTTACATCAAAAAAGCCATAAATCAATATTAAAGACTAATATGCTCAACAACCATATAATTATCAAATAAGATGCTTGCCTAACATAATGTTTTCTTTGTGTAGTATATTCTATTCGTTTAATCTCTTTAAGATTATATGCTCGATATTCTAATAAGTGATTATGTATATTAAATGATAATAATACATCTAATAGTACAACACCTAAGAGTATACGTTCCGATATAGTAAACTGAAAGAAATCAACGGAGCCAATAAAGTAAGATGATACTATGAATGCTAACGAAAACAAGACATTAACAAGGCTCAACCAATTATACCAAGCATAATCCCGACCTATTGTATAAGTTACAAAGCCATATTTTTTTAAGATTTCCAATAATACTTTTATAAGAAAATATATAAGAAAAATAATTAGAGATATCATCATTATAAGATGACTAAATGATATATTTTCAATATATGATAATAAAAGCATACTCTATCAATGTACCTCTTTAATTAAAACGGCCAATACTTTCTAGCTTTCTCTCTACCTTCTTTTTCTACCTCTTCAGCCTGTTTATCTATTTTATCCAACCAATCTATCAATCGCAGTACCTTTTATTCCAGCCTTACTCAACTTAAAAGTAGTAATCTTAGCCATATCAACCAACTTATTTTTACTAGTTTTTATTTTGGGCTTTGTTTTGATTAATTCTAAATCATGTGACAAATTTACGCTATCTAATGTTATAGAGACAACCTTTTCTGTAGTTAAATCATAATGCTCATTATTTTCATTAAATGAATTTCCAAACATGCCTACATTATAAGCTTTGCCACCAAGGCCTCCAAGCATCTTCGCATCCTCCATCCGTCTTTGAGTCGAGTCTGAATCAAAACACGGCATTCAAATGTAAGATGGTGTCCTTTTCTGTGCTCATTTGCAGTATAATGTAAGTAGTCCATAGGGATTTTCTCCTTGTGAATGAAGTTTAGGCACTTACATTCTACCAAAGAGAGAGCCTTATGGACTTTTTGTGTTACTTGTTCAACTTGATTTTACAATCGGCGGTTTACTTTAACTATTATTCCAACATATCATATTAAAACCCATTATACTTAAGCCACAAATATAGAACTATTGCGATAGCAGGATATAGCAACATATATCGAGCTAATTTTTTACCATTATGATATTGTGGAGAAGATTTTTTTTGTATGGTAACAATCATCCCTGATAAGTAAATTAAAATTACACCCAAAATCGCGCTACTCATGATTATCATAAAATCATCTATAAACCAAAATACATATCCTAATAGCCCAACATAAAAATAAGAAATGACAATAAATGTTTTAAATAGCTTTGGAAAGCGCATATTTAAAGACATCTCTTTATAGCCCATATTATTTGTCCAAGCTAATATATATATCTTTGTATAAATACATAAAGTTATAATAAACCAACATAAAAATAATCCTTTATATCCCAACATGCTTATCTCTTTCTTCTTTCTCCTTCAACAATTTATATTTCTGATACTCAACAAAAAGGCCATAGAATATATTAACTCCTACACTAGCAGTATAAGATAACGGCGCACCCGTCCCTAACGTTCCAGCTGTGGCGCCTGTCGCGCCTAAGCTTGTTACCACTCCTATTCCATAAGCAGTTTCATCTAACATATTTGCCTTAGCAATTAAATCTGGATGACCTTTAAAAGTCATCTCATTATCTATTTTTGCCGCTACAAGCAATGCTGCACCTGAAGCATATCCACCAATAGCTCTTGAACCAGAATTAATAATTGCACGAGTGCCACTTCTAACATATCCCGGTGTCATCTTCTTAAATAAATTTTGGACACCTGTAGATCCATAATGTTCTGCAGACATCGACCAAAAATTTGAATTCATATAACTTTTTAAATATCCCATAAAAGATGATACTGCTATTTTAGGTGGGATTAATACTAACATATGCACATGATCTGCCATGAGATCCCCTTCTATAATCTTGACGCCCTTATATTCACATAAACGCCTCAATATTTCACGTAAACTATTTCTATATTGATTATATATAACTTTACGTCTATACTTATATATAAATACTATGTGGTATTTGCATAACCATTTTGTGTGCGCAAGGCTCTGTGTCTTTGTTGCCATATAAAATCACCTTTCTTTTGCATATAATGCGGCTTGAACACCTACATTATACTTAAGCAAGGTGATTTTTTTGTATAACTTTCGTTGCCACACCCGCATAGCGGGTGGTTTAATGATTCGCGACTATGTCGCGAACCAGTCTAAAGACAATAAAATAAG
>NZ_JAPX01000002.1:0-5582 GCF_000524355.1 Veillonella sp. ICM51a | reverse complement strand
CTAAACGAATTAAGGAAAAATTGAACTGGCTAAGTCCAATTGACTATCGTTTAGCTACTACTGCAGCATAAAAAATTCCGAGCAACTAGTTTAAGTTACTCGGAATAAAAAGTCTAACTTTTTGGGGTTACTACATTTTATAAATCTAATTTTCTTGGTGTTTATTATATTTTAAAGGGGCTGCAAGTAGTATGGATAGTATTTCTCTTGTAGCTTAAGAACTCGCTAGATTACTACGTAAAATAATTTTTTGAATCTGCTCTTCCACTTCTTGTAGTGTGAGTTTTCCTTGGTAGCTATGAATCGAATCTAGATTCTACGTTTGGTTTTCTACATTACCATTCGTTTGAGGACGGAGAGCAATAGAAGGTCTAAATCTAAAGTCAAAGTCACTTGAAAAGTGTTCTGCTTTGGTAAGAAGCTGTGAGCAAATTGTTGTCTACTAAGTGTTGCCATAGAACACGCTTGTAATGAAATTGTTGGGGGTATTATCAGATAAGAAAGTCTATATTACATCATAAAATTTATCGATTATAGGTGGTTTATGACGATGTTGATCAGGCGTTCCATTTTCATAATGAAATTTATGGTACGTCTATCATAGCCCAATTTACGACCTAGTAAACTATATTATGTTTCGAATTACAAGTCTTCAGAATATCTCTTAACGTTGATTGGTAAGCCTAATAATGATGTTATAGTAAATGAACTGTTAATACCGTATATGTATTGCATGTTGTTATTACCTCAACTATAGTATCGGTGATACAATCAAAATTGTACATTCTTAGAGTATCATTCACATTTTGTTATAAATAAATCATTGTGTCTTTATATGAAAATTTATAATTTATTGTTTTATTTTATGGTATAATAAATTATATAATTTATATTAATATCATTAATATTCGGTAGTGTCAATAATTTTGTGTAAACGTCTTTTTATTCTCAATTACCAAACATATTTTGTAACTGGCTAAATGCTGCACCAAATCCACGATGTATTTTACCAAAGAATTTAGCATTATACTTACTTGCAAATGTGCATACAAAACTATCTAATGACTCAATTGAGGGAAACTGCTCTTTATGGCTTATTCCATCCTTCAATTAGATTATTAGAATAGATTGACGGTCTAATGGATTCAGGAAAGTCTAAAAAAGTGAATACATCAGTAATATCGGATAATGTATTCGTAATCTTAGGGTATTTAGACGACCACGTTTCTAAAAAAGTTATACAAAGCTGCTTCCGCTAATAGTATTGTATTGGCAGTATAAACCAACTTTAATTGTGCCAATACTGGAGCTATATCTTGTTTTCTAGTTAGCATACGTACCATACGAGTTATATGTACCCAACAACGTTGGAAACGTGCTCTTGGATATATTTCCTGACAAGCTTGTTGTAATCCTTGAAATCCATCACCGACAAAAAGAAGAATGTCCTCTAGACCTCTTTGTTTTGCATGATCTAATAGCTCTTTGTACGCTAATGTGCTTTCATTAGGATATATGCCATAATCAATGACATGTTTCTCGCCTGATGGTGTAATACTAATTAAAACATGAAGAGTCTTTTTTTGAGCTGTTCCACGTTTAACAGTTATGAAAGTAGCATCTAGATAGACTACAGCAAACTGTGAAGGTGATGGTCGATTGTGAAGCGCATCCACTTCTTCTGCAACGACTTGAGTCATATTAGAAATAGTTTGTGGCAAATAATAGCAACTATACATTTTTTCAATAATATCAGCTATTTCACGTGTAGTGATACCTTTTTGATACAACTGAATAATCATTTTTCAAGATTACCAAAGTTTCGATTGTACGGTGTAAGTAATTTATTTTGAAATTGACCCAATCGATCACGAGGTATTTTGATAGTAATATTACCGAAAATAGTATGTAAAGAACGCTCATAATATCCATTACGAGAATTACCTGTATTATAGCCACTGACATCGTATTTGTCATAGGATAAAAATTCAGTTAATTCAGCGAATAATAGCGTATTTAACATCGTTTCGAGTTCATTACGAAATAAATCCATAAAAATTGAATGATTATCTGGAGTATCAACTGAGATTATGTTACCATTAAATATAGAGAATCAACCTTCTTTCTGCGATTTTGATTGGTAACTTAATCATAAAGAAGATTGGTTCTCTTTTCAATTGTTTGAGAACAGTTTACACAAAATATATTACACTGCCAGAATAGAGGGTAGATTAATGGAAAATTACCAAGGTGTTGCAATGACAGATGGAGTAAATAGAAAAAATCATATAATGCCATTAAGTACGATTATTAAGGCATACCATGACTCGTGGAATACTGTTATTCCGATGAATTTGGGACATGACAGAACAAAGCCGATAGGGTATACCATGCTAACTGGGGTATATATGGAACCAGGAAAAGCGTATGTAACGAATGAGTCAGCAATCATGGGAAGCAAAGAAGAGCATGAAAAAATGATTAAAATGATAAAAGCTTATGACGACAAGATATTTTGTGAAGAGCACAAGGAAGAACTTGATACTCTAGTTAGAATGTTGGGCGATGTGCTTTCTGATAAATTTCGTGTTGCACCAGTTGGTCAAGCGGTGGCCATTAAGGACAAGGATATTGTATATCGTCTTTTTCCTGAATGGTCAGAAACAATAAAAGATGGGCTTGCAGATGTGCGGGATTTGGAACCTGTTTACACGAAAGATGAAAATGATAAAAAGGGATTTCTTGTGCCAGGTGTTTATCATAAAGATGGGTATTTACTCTTTGCGCATCAGTTTTTCCGTAGAAGTTTATCTATACTGAATACTACGAATGAGGAATTTTTTAATTCCTTTGAAAAAATGCGTGATGTTTCAACTGTTGAAATACAACTTGCATTGGATATGGATATGGTTGGACTTGTTGGTACAGAGCATCCAGAATTAGAGTATCAGTATATTCGAGGACCACACTTTAATGATGATTTGGACTGTATTCCTGAAGGCGTTACTTGTCATGAAAATGAACATTATGATAATGTTTTTTCAAATCTATTGAGCACCCAGTTTTATTGGCATATTCAAGATGGAAAACGAACTTTTGAATGTGAAGAATTATGTGATAGGGAAAATATTTCTTTTGAGGATGGACAACCTATGTTATGGGGATGTAGATATGTTCATAGCATGATGAATCCGAGTACAGGATTACCAACTCATCTTGATGGTGCAATTAGAATTTATAATGATGAGCAAATTCTTGAGAGAATTGATTTTAAAACAGATATAAGTAAATATGGAAAGAACTCGGAATATATAAAACTGTGGAGAATAGATAACGATTTTTCTGTAGCTATGTGGAAAGAACTTATCAGCGCGTTTTATAGGGAGAATGCATTGATAGGCGAGTATTTTGGTGGTGTTGATGAAAAATATGATCAAATAAAAAAAGAAAGCAATGAACATAATTCTGTAGTTAAACAAACGAATAATTTTGCACACATTGAATTAACTGAAGGAGAAGGCGTTCGCGTCTATTTTAGATATACTAATAAGTTTGAGATAGCTGAAGATATAGATATTGGAATATATAACAAAGATACTTTTATTGTTCGAGGTGAAAGAAAAGTTAAGATACTTGATGCAGATACAGTTACTCTTTTGAAATATTTAAAACGTAAAGGGCTTAATTTGAGAATGCCAATTACTTACTTGATTTCATTTGAAGATATGATATTCAATTTTCCGACATTGTGCTGTAAGAGATTATGCGTTGCGGACATTGTAATTACTGCAATAAAAGAGTTGTGTCAGGCGTGGGTAAAAAGACAAGATGATAGGTTGATATCGTTTGGTCTTATGGTTAATTTAGAAGATGAATCGGGGCATATATCTTTTGCGGGTCATGTAAATGATTTTGTTAAACTGTTTGATGCTATTCCTAAATTATCTGATGTGGCGTTTGAAGAGTGGATTGAGACTATATATCAAGAAAATAATAAATTTAAAGTAGGAGAGAATTATCCCGATAAATTTAGTTTGATTCATGGTGATGTAGTGTGCTTCAAACGACTTATTGTTCACCCAAATAAAATTAGAAAAATATGGATAGAAGATGGGCGTATGTATGCACAGTTTAATATGACTAAAGAGGAGAGAGATGAATTGCTAGAACACAAAATTGGAAGTGCTCCATTTTATAAAATTAATCAAGATAGATGTAACAAGTGCGGAAGAGATTATACTCAATGTGCTTGTGTGAAATTTATTGATGAGAATGTTTTCGATGAAGTTGTAGAAGCCGATTTGCTAGGATTGATATGGACAAATCGAAATGCATTTTGTTCTAACGAACAACTTTAATTTATTCATTAGAGAAGAATATTTTAAGTTTTGTGCAAATCGGAGATATTTTCAACTCCCAGTATATCTAACTGAAAAATCAAATAGAAATAGTACCTGAGACGATAGAAAAAATCTATCGTCTTTTATTGTATCTTGAATTTATAATCTAAGTGCAACTAAAAAAGATTCATGGCTTTCTGATAAAATAGTGTTTGCAAAGACATCTAAAAATCAGGAGGATCCATAAATCATTATACTCATTTTACACTAAAAGAGCGCGAAATTCTAAAACATTTTATTGATATAGGAAAAAATCAAATAGAAATTTCAATTTTACTTGGGAAAAATAAATCGTCTATATCAAGAGAAATCAAAAGAAATAGTAAAAATGGCGAGTACAAACCTTGAGAAGCCCATGACAGATATAAACATAGACGCTTTAATTGTAAACCAAGAAAAAAGCTAGATAATCCAAGTCTATATGAATGTGTAAAGAATTTATTTTTGAGACATCAATGGTCTCCGGAACAGATCTCCTCTCGATTGAAATTTGAAAATTCAAGCTTCACTATTAGTTACAATACAATTTACAGGGAAATATATAATGGTCGTTTTGATGAAAAAGAATTATCACATGGAAATAGAGGAGTTGTTCGCAAACTACGACATCGTGGTAAAAGTCGTCATACAAAAAATTATGAAGAAAGACGTGGAAAAATTCAAATTAGTAATTTAATTACAGATAGACCAGCTCCTGCAAATAATCGAGAACGATTAGGTGATTGGGAGGCTGATACAGTTATGGGGCAGACTGGTAAGGCTTGCTTAGTAACATTAACTGATCGAAAAAGTAGGTATCTGCTATGTAAAAAAATTGCAAAAAAGAATGCATTTTTAGTCAAACAAGCGATGATTAAGCTTTTAAAAAATCAACCTCTAGAAACAATAACTCCAGATAGAGGGAAAGAGTTTTCTAAACATGCAGAAATTAGTCAGGAGTTGAATTTAGTAGAATTTTATTTTCCATTTCCACATCATCCTTGGCAAAGAGGAACAAACGAAAACACCAATGGATTGCTTAGAGAATATTTCCCGAAAACTGTGGATATTAATCAATCAGATAGCTATGTTGAAGCAAAAATGAAAGAAATAAATCTTAGGCCGCGCAAATGCTTAAATTGGAAAACTCCATACGAGGTTTATCATTCAGTAGAGTTGCATTTGACTTGACAATTCAAGGTA
>NZ_JAPX01000001.1:0-39168 GCF_000524355.1 Veillonella sp. ICM51a | reverse complement strand
GAATGGCGATACCCATCAAGAAAGTTATGTACCAACGACGATTAGAGCAGCACAATTAGCACAACTTAAAGCAAAGCGAGATACGAATATGATTGGCTCTACTGTATCTGGTAAGAAAGTTGAAGTTGATACGGGTCATGATTTACATATTCAAAGCTTACAAGATGTAGATAACTTTAAAGAACACAGTAAGTCTGATGGCTTCTCTATTTCCTCTGAACCTAATTTCAAGGATCCAACTGGTAGTATTAGTGCTAGCGTAGGCTCTAAAGGTAAAGCGAACTCTATTACTCAATCTGCTATTTCTGATGGTATACTAACAGTAGATGGTAAAGAAATTGATACTAAGACGATTAATACCAATACAGAGAATACGCTACATCAATTAGATAAGATTTTTGATAAAAAGAAAATCGAAGAACGTCAGGAGTTGGCACGTTTATTTGTTAAAAATGCTTTTGAAGAAGTACATCGCTTAAGTGATAAATACGACTGGAAAGATGGTTCAGCACAGAAGGTAGCATTACATGCTGCGATTGGTGAAATTGCGGCACAATTGGCAGGTAATCCAAATGGATCGGGAGCTGTAGCAGCAGGGATTAATGAACTAGCGATAAAAAATTTTTTGATAAATATGCTAGTAAAATGTATTGGAGACGATATTAATAATGAATATAAAGTTCGTTTTAAAATATTTGCTTTTAGGGATATTGACTAGTACTATTATTTTTTCTGTAGTAAATTTTAGTAATTACTATTTTATGAATAGATATCCATATGCATCAAATTTATATAATGAAGCATTTAAATTGTATAATGCTGGAGTATTAGAAAAAATATCTTGGACAAAACTATTCCATAGACTTGGTGCATCTGAATCTACGCAAGTTACAGTTTTTGGAGAACAAAATAAAAATTTTGAGGATAAGCTAGTATTAGACTATATAGTTCTATCTAAAGAATATATGTTATATAAATCTAACTATGATGATAATAATTATCTGTTTAATTTTAGTGATGGACGTCTAGTAATTAGTATTTTTTAGTAGGTGAGATTTATGAAAATCTTAAAGATATTTTTTGTTGGGGTGGGACTTATTATAGGATTACTACTTTCTGCTAGTATAGGGGGAGCCTTTGATAATTTTTTACAGCTTAAATATACTTCTAATTTTGAGAATTATTGGTCTGAATTTAGAGATATTCAAAACTCTACTCAAAGTGAAGTTTTATATATTAATCCTAAAGTATTGAGACTAGGTTCTTTGACGCCTCATTTTATTGCTAAACTTTCTTATAAAGGGGAAGTTTTTAGAACTCAGTTAGAAGGCTTAGGGTGGAGTTATAAAGATGGGGTATATAGAAAAATAGTTAATGGTGATACATATACCCTAATGGTTCTAGATTATAAGAATAATATTGAGCTTGAGTTATATGTTGAGAAATAATTTAAATATTTTATTTGTATAGTTATAACTTTTGGATATTAAGCTATGATGTAATGTAGTTAGTGATTTAGAGAATTGAATATACATACAATATATTTAGCTGTTTTTGTTATCCCCTAGTAAAATAACAGATAGCTGATTAACATCAATCAGCTATCTGTTATTTTTTATTTATTGTTGCATATATCGAATAACTCCTATTAAAATCTCCAGATTTTAACGAATTTATGAGTGTTTTATGATAAAATAAAAGGTATGAATACTTCAACAACTCGGTCTATTACCTACAATGGTGACACAATTGAATATGAATTAACAATCAAGCGTGTAAAGAATATAAACATGCGTGTTCACAAGGATGGTAGTGTCCATGTTTCGGCGAATGCTTATGTACCAGATCATCGCATCGATGCGTTTGTTATTGAAAATATGCCTTTTATTGAGCGGGCTCGTTTTAAATTAGAAGCATTGACGGCACAACGGATAGAGGCCTTACAATATGTAACTGGTGAAACTGTATCTATTTTGGGCATGCCTGTTTCACTAGAGGTGCTAGAAACATCTGGCAAGCCACATATTAAGTTTGATGGTTCTAATCGCATGGTGATGTTCGTTAAATCTGATTACACCTATGAAGACAAGCATAAATTAATGCAAACCTTTTGGCGCCAGCTAGGGGAAAAGGTGTTTACCCATTGGGCGAAGGTCGTATATCAACGCTTTCACCAGCAACATATTGATGTTCCCATGCCAACGGTAAAGCAACAGCACATGAAGAGTCGTTGGGGTTCTTGTACGCCATCAAAGCAGCTCATTAAGATGAATATGCGTTTATTAGAAGGACCTCAGGCCTATATTGAATACGTTATGGTCCATGAGTTTGCCCATTTTAAATACTTGGATCACTCCAAGAACTTTCACAATTTAGTGGCCCAATTTTTACCAGATTGGAAAGCCCGCAAGAAATCGTTAAATATCTATTTTGCACATAGACCGTAAGGAGGTGTACCATGAAGCCATTTGTACATTTACATAGTCATACGGAGTTTAGTTTATTGGACGGCATCAGTCGTTTGCCGGATATGGTGCGCCGCGCGAAGGAACTGGAACAACCAGCCCTTGCCATTACGGACCATGGCAATATGTATGCAGCCATCTATTTTTATAAAGAATGTGTGGCACAAGGCATTAAACCGATTATTGGGTGTGAAGTGTATGTCACAGAAGGTAGCCGCCTTGATAAACCAGAAGGGCGTAGCCGTGAGCGATTAAAACATCTTATTTTGCTAGCCGAAACGATGGAAGGCTATCGAAACCTTGTTAAAATTGTATCAAAGGCCTCTACGGAAGGTTTTAATTATAAGCCCCGTGCTGACCATGATTTGTTGCGCCAATACAGCAAGGGCATTATTGCCCTTAGTGCGTGTATTCAAGGGGAAGTACCTCAATATATTCTGCAAGATAATATGGAGGGGGCCCGCCGCGCTGTTGAGTGGTACATCGAAACCTTCGGTAAAGATAATTTCTTTTTAGAAATTCAAAATCACGGTTTACCTGAAGAGTTACGGGCTCAGCAAGTGCTATGCCAATTAGCTGACGAATATGGCCTAGGCATCGTGGCGTCCAATGATTTCCACTATGTTATGAAAGACGACGCTGATGCTCAGGATATCCGCGTTTGTATTCAAACGGGCCGACGTCGCGCCGAAGTAGATCGTTTGAAATTCCCTAATGATGAGTTCTATCTCAAATCTGGGGACGAGATGGCGGAGCTCTTTGGACACATCCCTGGAGCATTAGAAAATACAGTAAAGATTGCAGACCGATGTAATGTAGAATTTAATTTTAATGAACACCATTTGCCGCACTTTGATGTGCCTGAGGGCGAAACGTCTAAGACTTATTTACGCAAGGTCTGTGAACGAGAAATACCTCGTTTATATGGCGATACCTCGGAAGAACTCAAAAAACGTCTTGACTACGAACTCGATGTTATCGGAACGATGGGCTTTGAAGACTATTTCCTTATCGTATGGGACTATGTGCGTTATGCGCGTGAACACGATATCCTTGTAGGCCCAGGTCGTGGCTCTGCGGCAGGTTCTGTAGTAGCTTATTTATTAGGTATCACAGGGCTCGACCCATTACAATACGATTTGCTCTTTGAACGGTTTTTAAACCCAGAACGGGTAAGCATGCCTGATATTGATATTGACTTCTGCTATGAAAAGCGGGGTGAAGCCATCGATTACGTAACGCGAAAATATGGACAGGCTCGCGTGTCTCAAATCATCACCTTTGGTACAGAAGCGGCCCGCGCCGTTATTCGTGACGTAGGTCGTGTGCTCGATTTACCATTAGCTGAGGTCAATCGCATTGCGAAGATGATTCCTAATGAATTGGGCATCACCTTAGAAAAGGCTTTAAAGGGTAAAGATTTAAAAACTCTATATGATACAGACCCTAATGTAAAAGAGCTATTTGATTTTGGTCAAAAACTAGAAGGTATTGCACGTAACTCGTCCACTCATGCAGCAGGCGTTGTAATTTCTGCGGATCCTCTAGATGACCATGTGCCTGTACAAAACTCTAATGAAGAAGGTTTTGTCACTCAATATGATAAGGATAATATCGAAGAATTAGGCCTGTTAAAGATGGACTTTTTGGGCCTCCGTACATTAACCGTTATGGGGGATGCCCTTAAGCTCATCAAGGCAAACCGAGGTATTGACCTCGATTTAGATGCTATCCCATTAGATGATAAAGAGGCTTGTGAGCTCCTTACCAAGGGCGATACATCGGGTGTGTTCCAGCTTGAGTCCGATGGGATTACCAAGCTCGTTATGGATTTGAAGCCGGAGCATTTTGAGGATTTAATCCCTCTCGTTGCACTCTATCGCCCAGGTCCTTTGGGATCTGGCATGGTGGCGGATTTTGTCGATCGTCGTCATGGTAAAAAAGAGGTGACTTATTTACATCCGATTTTGGAACCTATTTTGAAAGATACGTTCGGCGTTATTCTCTACCAAGAACAGGTTATGCAAATTGCGTCTGCCATGGGTGGTTTCTCTCTTGGCCAAGCGGATTTAATGCGTCGTGCGATGGGTAAGAAAAAAGAATCCGTCCTCAAGGCGCAGCGTGAATCCTTTATACAAGGTTCTATCAATAATGGCATCGAAGACTCCATTGCAAATGAAGTATTTGACTTGCTCGTTTACTTCGCCGGCTATGGCTTTAATAAATCCCATAGTGCGGCCTATGCGTATATTGCGTATCAAACGGCGTATCTTAAGGCGCATTACTTCCCAGAATTTATGGCCGCTACCATGACCAGCTTTATGCAAAATATGGATAAGCTCACCTACTATATCAATGCATGTAAAAAACATAATGTGCAGGTCCTCGGTCCCGATGTAAACCATTCCTTGCGTAGCTTTGCTGTACAAGGTGATGCCATTCGCTTTGGCCTTGGGGGCATCAAGAACGTAGGGGATAATGCTATCGATCGACTCATTACAGAACGTGAGGCCAATGGGCTCTATACGAGCATTACCGATTTTTGTCGTCGCGTAGATAGCAAGGTCGTTAATAAACGGTTGCTTGAAAGCTTAATTCGCTGCGGTGCTATGGACGGATTTGAGGAAAACCGCAATCAGTTATTGCATATGTATGAAAGTGCACAGGCTGTAGGGGCTAAGCAGCAAAAGGATGCTGCCATGGGGACTATGAGTCTCTTTGGTGAAAGCACGGATGACGTCGATATGATTCCGGTACCGAATTTACCTGATTTATCGGAAGATGATAAATTGAAGGATGAAAAGGACTACACAGGATTCTATATTACGGGCCATCCATTGCAAGGCTATAACAAGGAATTGAAAGGCCTTTTTGAACTGGGGCAACTCCTTGAAAACCCAGAGCGTTTTGATGGTCAAACGATTACCTTTGGCGGTCTCATTGCTGAAAGAGGGGATAGACCTACAAAACGGGGCGATGTTATGAGTATTCTTCGCATCGAAGATTACTCTGGTTCCGCTCAAGTGGTAGCATTTCCGAAGGTATTTGCACAGAGTCAACAATTCTTAGCTGTTGATATGGTCGTTAAGGTGCGAGGTCGCGTTGATGCGGATGAAAAGGGCGTGCAAATTATTGCTGATCGCATTGCACCATTAAAGGTAAATTACAACAATGCGCGACAAATCGCTATCCATATTCGAGGTGCCTATGATACGCCAGAAAATAGCAATGCGTTGAAGGAAATACTTTCACAAGCAGAAGGGCAAGTCCCGACAGCATTATATTTACACAAACAACGAAAACGAATTAATTTATCACCTCAATTATGCTTTGCACCTACAGATGAAATCATCGCACGCATTGAAGCGGTGTTAGGTGAAGGTGCCGTAGAGGTGCAATAGAGTATATTAAATACCATCCCATTTAGGAGGATATATGAAACGTACAAAAATCGTATGTACCGTAGGTCCGGGCACGGATAAATTCGGTATTTTAGAAGATATGATGCGCGCTGGCATGAATGTGGCTCGTTTTAACTTCTCTCATGGTTCACATGAAGAGCAAGCAGAGCGCATGCAAATGGTGCGTGATGCGGCGATGATTGTCAATAAACCAATCGCATTATTGCTCGATACAAAGGGCCCTGAGGTTCGTCTAGGACTGTTTAAAGAAGGCAAGGTATTTCTCGAAGCAGGGCAACAATTTACATTGACTACGGATGACGTGGAAGGCACGTCAGAGATTAGTACTGTAAACCATAAAGGTTTAGTAGGCGATGTGCATGTTGGCGATACGGTTCTCTTAGCTGATGGCCTTGTTAGATTGACCATCGATGCTATTGAAGGTAATAACATCATTACCACCGTTCAAAACAGCGGCGAAATCGGCAATCGTAAACGGGTGGCCGTGCCAGGCGTAGCGCTTAGCCTGCCACCTGTATCCGAGCAAGATGAATTAGATTTGCGCTTTGGTTGCCAACAAGGTGTGGACTTTGTGGCCGCATCTTTTATGCAACGCGCTAAGGATGTAGTGGCTATTCGCCGTATCTTGGAATCTGAACAAAAGGATATTAAGATTATCGCCAAAATTGAAAATGCTGAAGGGGTCAATAATATTGATGAAATCCTCGATGTAGCGGATGGTCTTATGATTGCCCGTGGTGATTTAGGCGTAGAAATTCCGGCCGAAGAAGTACCGGTATTGCAAAAGATGATGATTGAAAAATGTAATCGTCTTGGCAAACCTGTTATTACGGCTACGCAAATGTTGGAATCTATGATTCAAAACCCTCGTCCAACTCGTGCCGAGGCGAGTGATGTGGCCAATGCCATCTTAGATGGTACCGATGCGATTATGTTGTCTGGCGAAACGGCTAATGGTTCATACCCTGTAGAAGCTGTTACAACGATGACACGTATTGCAGAGGTAACGGAGCAATCCGTCATTTATGATCATAAGAGCAGAACGCAGGAAAGCGTTGATGTGACTACTACTGAAGCTGTATGTTTGGCCAGTGTGCGCGTTGCGAGTGATCTTGGGGCAGCAGCTATTTTGACATGTACCGAATCTGGTCATACTGCAATTAGTGTGGCTCGTCACCGTCCAGATTGCAAAATTATCGCTATTACACCACATGATGAAACGATTCGCCGCATGCAATTGTGCTGGGGTGTCGAGGCTATCAAGGGGAGCGAAAATATCAACTCTGATGAAATGGTAAAACAGGCGATTACCGGTGCTCTCGGGGCAAATGCCATCAACTCTGGTGATCTAGTTGTCGTTACGGCCGGTGTACCATCTGGCTCTACAGGGACTACGAATATGATTCGCGTCCATATTGCAGGCAAGGTATTGTTGTCTGGCAATGGTATTTTGCGTAAATCCGCTACGGGTCGCGTATTTATTGCGGCTAATCATAAGAAGGATTATGAAAGTTTCCAATCTGGCGATATCCTCGTAGTAGGGACTATGGAACCAGAATTGATGAATATTGCTAAACGAGCGGGCGGTATCATTTCTGTTGAAGATGGATACACATCGGATAGTGCTATTGCAGGCATTACGTATGGTATTCCTGTCATCTTAGGCGCCAAAGACGCTTATGACGTATTGCTTGAAGGCGCAGAGGTTACCATCGATGGTGAACGGGGCAAAGTCTTTGCAGGCATTGCGAATGCTAGATAAGCAATATATAATGTAAATAGGTTGGTCATAAAAAGGAGTACGACTATGGATGATAAAGAATGGCGTACCTTTGTAACCGTTGTGGATGAAGGTAATATAACAAAAGCAGCTGAAAAGTTATTTGTTTCGCAACCTGCTTTGAGCTATCGACTGCGTCATTTAGAGGATAGCGTAGGGTACTCCTTGTTGCTTCGTACCACAGAAGGTATTGCATTGACGCCACAAGGTGAAATCTATTATGACTATTGCAAACGCATGCTGCATGATAGAGAGGCCTTAGACCATGCATTGACGTCGTCTACTGGTAAGATTCAAGGTACATTGAAGATTGCATCATCTATCAATTTTGCAGATTATGAATTACCAGCTTTGTTGAAATCGTTCCGCGAACAGTATCCAGATGTACATATTCAAGTTAAGACAGCTTTCAGCCATCAAGTTGTAAAGATGTTTAATACCGGTGATTGTATGGTTGGCTTTGCACGTGGTGGATATGAAGTATCAGGCAATTCAGAATTGTTATTGGAAGAACCGTATTGCTTGGTATATAAAGAGTTAGTGCCACCAGAATCGTTAGAGAAGGTGCCTTTTATTCGATATCAAACCGATGCATCGGTAGCTAACATCATTGAAAAATGGTGTGCTGAGCATTTTGAAGAACCTCCCATTGTAGCGATGGATGTTAATTCCATGAGTACATGTCGTCACTTTGTGCGGGCCGGTCTAGGATGGTCTATTCTAACTTATATGGGTCTTGGATCTTGTAAGGATAAGGATATTTATGTTAGCCCATTGCGTAGCAAGGATGGAACATATATAACGCGTGATACCAATATGGTATACACAAAAGAATCGGCTAATTTAATTGCCGTTAAAACGTTCATTGAGTACGTACGAGATTACTATAAAAAACACACTGTCGTAGACGATAGTATTTTTAGAGAATATCAATCATAACATGTAAGTGCATGTATACATCTTTTTGAGATGTATACATGCATTTTTTACATTTACACCTAAAAAACTATGAGTAAAATGCATAAAAAGTATGAATGACAGTTATAAAAATTTTTATGCCCCCTATAAAGGTAATCTATTTTTCATTATTCTACTAAGCATCTATAATGAATGTAAACTTAAACAATGTAATTGATGTCGCGAGCGATTATGTTGCCAAGGAATAGATGATCTTATGTATGCCTAAGTTAGTTAAGAAAGGTAAAAACACACATGAAAGACAAATTATGGCGCGTTGCCGTTATGGCTGCCATCGTCGCAATTGCGTGGTTCGGGGGCACACCAGAAGGCCTTAAACCACAAGTATGGCACTTATTTGGTATTTATTTAGCAACAATCGTGGGTTTGGTATTAAAACCATTTCCAGTACCTATTACAGTATTATTAGGTGTTGCCACATCTTCTATTTTATTAAACAATGTAAAAGATGTATTAGTTGGTTATAGCAATACAGCATTATGGTTAATCTTTGCAGCTTTTGCATTATCCGTTGCGTTTGGTAAAACTGGACTTGGACACCGTATTGCGTATCATTTAGTTCGCGCATTCGGTAGTACTACACTTCGTCTTGGTTATGTAACTGCATTTCTTGATTTGATTTTATCCCCTGCAACACCGTCTAATACAGCTCGTGCAGCAGGTATCGTATACCCAATCAACTTGTCCATTGCAGAAGCCGTTGGTTCTCATCCAGGTGAAACTGCTAAAAAAGCAGGTGCATATCTCTTGCAAAATGGTTATTTTGCAACTAAGGTAACATCCTTCTTGTTCGCCACAGCGATGGCACCAAACTATTTAGCTCTTGATTTTGTAACAAAATTAACAGGCGTATCTTTGAACTGGGGGCAATGGGCTTTAGCTATGTTTGTTCCGGGTCTCATCATGTTAATGTTCATTCCTCTTATTGGTTATATGTATGAACGCCCATCTGTAAAAGAAATCGATAACAAGAAAATTGCTGCCGACGGTTTAGCTGAATTAGGACCTATGAAAGGTTCTGAAAAGGGCCTTATCGTAATTGCACTTCTTGCAATTGTGGGATGGATTCTTCCAACATTTGATATTAAAATTGATGCTACTGCTGTTGCTGTCGTAGCAATGCTTGCAACATTTGTATTTGGTATCATAACATGGGATGATTTGCTCAAAACTAAAGCCGCTTGGAATACATTAATCTGGTTCGGTGGTATTTTGGGTTTATCCTCTGCATTGACAAAAGGGAAATTCTTTGAATGGTTAGCAAAATACTTAGAAGTGCATATGAATTTTGGTTTAGATCCATTTATGATGCTCCTCCTTATTGCTGTTATCTCCGTTGCAGTTCGTTACTTCTTTGCATCTGGTACTGCTTACATCTCCGCAATGCTTCCAGTATTTTTGATTGTAGGTGTTAATGCAGGTATCGATCCTACATTACTAGCTTTCGTTTTGATTGGTACAAATGCGTATGGTGGATCTGTAACTCACTATGGTGCAGCACCTGGTCCAATTATCTTCTCTGCTGGTTACAACAATGTAAAAGATTGGTGGACTGTTGGTCTCATCTCTGCCGTTGTATGTTTAGTATTGAACTTCGTAATCGGTATTCCTTGGTGGAAAATTGTTGGTTTCATGTAAGTGAAACTTTTACAATGGAGTGTTAGAATTTAATTAGTTGTATTCAATATTTGTACAAGGCTCTCGCGACGAGCCTGTACAGATTTGGGTTTTATAAATCTTTTATAAAGAAAGGATGTAACATGGCACAATTAGTGAAAGCTGCGCAAGCAGGCTTCGACGAAAAAAATGATGCATTAGTTACGGTAGAACCGATTGCTAGCGGCATCGAAATCGAATTGACTTCCAAAGTTATGCGTCAATATGGCGACCAAATTAAATCTGTTATCTTGAATACAGTTAAAGAAGCTGGTTTTGATGGCGTAAAAGTAACTGTACAAGATAAAAATGCTTGGGATTACACAATTAAAGCTCGCGTGTTGGGCGCATTAGAAAGGGGGAGCAAAGCATAATGGCTAACGATAAAACATTTCCAGAAGTAAAAACTAATCCGCTTACAGAAGCGGCTAAAAAACGCTTATCCCGTTCCATGATGTTCGTTCCTGGTAATACACCAAAAATGATTAACAGTGCTGATATCCACGGTTCTGACTCCATCATGATCGATATTGAAGATTCCGTGCCTATTACAGAAAAAGACACAGCTCGTCTTTTGACTGCAGAAGCATTGAAATCCCGTAAATTCCGCGCTGAAACTGTAGTTCGTATCAACCATCCTACACAAACACCTTATGGTTATGATGACCTTGATGTTATCGTTCCAGCAAAACCTGATATGATTCGTTTACCTAAAACTGAAGACGTATCCGAAGTTGAAATCGTAGCGAAGAAAATTGAAGAAGTGGAAAAAGCTAATGGCTGGCCAGAAGGTACAATCAACATTATCGTAGCTATCGAATCCGTTCGTGGCTTGTACAATGTTCGTGAAATCTGCCACGGCCCTCGCGTAGTTGCTATCGCTCTTGGCGCTGAAGACTACCGTGCTGACCTTCGTACAGGTAAACATAAACCAGCTGTTGAATTGTTGTTCGCTCGTCAAACAATTCTTCACGCAGCACGTGAAGCAGGTATCCGCGTCATCGATACTGTATTCTCCGACGTAAAAGACCCACAAGGCTTCCGCGAAGAAGTTGAATTCATTAAAGCTTTGGGTTACGATGGCAAATCTTGTATCCACCCAAGCCAAATCAAAATTATCCACGAAGTATTCACTCCTGATGAAAAAGAAATCGCTCATTCCGTTAAGGTATTGAACAGCTATGCTGATGCATTGCGCAACAATAAAGGCGTAATCTCCGTAGATGGTAAAATGATCGATGGTCCTATCGTAGTTCGTGCACAACGCGTAGTTGATAAAGCACGTGCAGCAGGCATTAAAGTTGAATTAGAGGAAGGAGCAGAATACGATGTTAAATAAAGTAGGTCGCGATATCCCAACAAATATCCCAGCACTAGAAGGTCGCGAAGTATATCAAGGTGAATTCGCAATTGAACCTAAGGCTAAACGTGCAGGTAAACCTGTTCACATGAGCCGTGTTGGTACAAATAAAGTTCTTGCTTCCATTGATGAAGCAATCGAAAAAGCGGGCGTAAAAGATGGCATGACATTGTCCTTCCATCATCATTTGCGCAATGGCGACTATGTTATGAAAATGGTTATGGAACGCGTTCAAGCGAAAGGCATTAAAGATATTACAATCGCGTCTTCTTCCTTGTCCCCATGCCATGACTTCTTGGTAGAAATGATTCAAGACGGTACTGTTACAGCTCTCGAAACATCTGGTTTACGCGATCGTCTTGGTAAATTCTTAACACAAAACCCTGGCGTATTAAAACGCCCTGTTGTCATTCGTCCTCATGGTGGCCGTGCTCGTGCTATCGAATCTGGCGAAGTTCATATCGATGTAGCTTTCATGGCTGCTCCTACAGCTGACTCTCGCGGCAATGCAACTGGTCGTATGGGTAAATCCGCATGTGGTGCACTTGGCTATGCTAAGGTTGACTCTCACTATGCAGATACAACTGTTATCATCACTGATAACTTGGTTGACTATGTACACGACTATGCCATCCCTCAAACAGATGTAGATTATGTTGTTCCTGTTGAAAGCATCGGCGACCCAGAAGGTATTGCTTCTGGTGCAATTGGCTTCACTAAGAACCCTATTCAAATTAAAATCGCTGAACTAGCTGGTGAATTCCTTGACCAAGCGGGTATCATTAAAGAAGGCTTCGTATTCCAATTGGGCGCTGGTGGTGCTCCATTGACTGTAGCAAAATTTATTGCTGAAAAACTTCGCAAACGCGGTGAAGCTGGTGGCTTTGCTATCGGTGGTGCTACTGGTATCTTGACTGGTATGCTTGAAGAAGGCTTAATCAAAGCTATCTATGACACTCAAACATTCGATACTACTGCAGCTGCATCCTTGGATAAAAACCCTGCACATATCGAAATGTCCGCTTCTATGTACGCTAATCCATGGACAGACTGCACTACAAACTACCTCGACGTAGTATTCCTTGGTGCTACTGAAATCGACCTTGATTTCAACGTAAACGTAATGACTGACTCCAACGGTGTATTGATGGGCGCTTCCGGCGGTCACTCTGATACAGCAGCAGGTGCTAAATGCACAGTTATTACTTGCCCATTGATTCGTGGCCGCTTGCCAATGATTCGTGATAAAGTAGCTACTGTAATTACACCAGGCTCTTCCGTTGACGTACTCGTTACTGAATACGGTATTGCAATCAATCCAGCTCGTACGGATTTGATTGAACGCTTCAAAGATAGCAACTTGCCTATCTACACAATTGAAGAATTACAACAATTAGCATTCGACTTAGTTGGTAAACCAAAAGATATCCCTGTATCTGACAAAGATGAAGATATCATCGCAATCGTAGAATACCGCGATGGTTCTATTATCGACGTGGTTCGTAAACCGCTATAATTGAAATAAAGACCCTCTCCATGGTCCTAGGACTCACACATGCCTGAAGTTCCTCTACGGACCACGGAGAGGGTCTTTTGTCGTTTGTTTAATTGTTATCCTAGGGGATGGTGACGCCTTCAGCGGTACAGAGCAAGTGTTTATCGCGGTTCCGCACCACGAACTCTAGTATATCGGTAGTTGTACGCCTACATGATTGTAGCGGGTGCGGTATTCTACGGATTACGTTTGTGGGGGCCCGATGATGATATTCTTGCGCGTCCAGCTTACGGCTGAACATGGTTCGAATACCATCATCGGGCTATATTTATAACAGTTATATCTTTTAAGTTGTTATGAAATATGGATTATATAATAATTGTGGTACTAGTAATCATTTGATATACTATAAATGAATGGTATGTTATATTTAGCTTTATCTTGCCTGATGTGCAGTATCACTTTCATGGCATGAATCCTGATGATGTAGTTATTCATGCATATAATATGTTGTATTTTATTTTAGAAAATGATATCCTGTTGGTGATGGTGATACTATTAGCGGCCTAGAGAATGGGGAATTGGATTCAAAAGTGCAATGGACATTGCCGTATGAGGATTCCCTAGTTCAACCGGTGAGAGCAGTGCTTGATGTAAATATGGGCGAATATGCATCGGGCACTCGTTAGTTGTTAATCGATGAAAGGTGTGAACATTATGAGTAATCAACGTATTTTTGATATGGAACTTGTGAAAGTTGAGAGTTTGGAGAAAGCTGTTAGGACGCCATTTTATCAAACTGATTCCACAGGTGGTTCAGTTTGGGTTATTAAACCTGGTCAAACCTTACCAAAGCATTATCATCATAATTCTGATGATATATGGGTTATATTGCAAGGGACAGGGGTGTTTTATCCAACGCCGGATACCGAGGTGCCTTTTACAAAGGGACAAGTTATAGTATCTAAAAAGGGTGAATGTCATGGTGCAAAAAATACTGGAACGGAAGATATTGTCTTTGTGAGTATCGTTGCTCCGGTGCCGTCTGATTATGATCCTGTTACTACTAATTAATATGAAAGTACTTTATAGTATTTTCTTATCTTGTGATAGAGATATATTCATACTATAAAGTGTTTTTTTAGGAGCGATAACAGAAAGTGGGTCACTAGTGAGGTAGAAGGACTCAAATTCTTTATGATTTGGTTTTATACAATGTGTTTTTATGGCGTTGAATAAGAATTTTTAGTATAATATATAGATAGATAACAAACTATATAAACTACAAATAGCAAGGAGGTTCTTATGAATCCATATATGACACAAACGCCAAATGCTAATGATGTAGCATTGGTAGAAAGTATTGTATCTCAACGGTTAAAGGGCTCTATTTTATGGATGGTTGTTGGTTTATTGACCACATTGGGTATTGGTATTGCGACGCTAATGAACCCATCTTGGGCGCGCTTTGCAGCTAGCAATTTCAATATTTTATTGATTGTAGAAGTAGCTGTTGTATTCTTGTTTAGCATGCGCACGTATAAGGCCAATGTTATGTCCCTATATGCGATGTTCTTCATCTATAGTGCATTGAATGGCGTAACCTTATCACTTGTTTCGTTAGCGTATGGCATCATGGAAGCTACTGTACCTGCATTGATAGGGGCGTTGGCATTCTTCGTTGCTTTCTCTATTGTAGGTCTTACGACTAAGAAGAATTTAGCCGGATTAACACCGTACTTAGTGGCTGCTATATTTGGTATGATTATCGTAAGTCTTGTGTTTATGGCAGCATCGTATTTTTCGATTCCATATCTTAGTTCCATTAGTTATAGTACAATTAGCTTGATTCTTGGCTACGTTGGGGTCGTGGTATTTTCCATCTTTACGGCTGTTGATATAAACATGATTAAAAACAGTGTTACTCAATTGGCACTATCTGAAGATGAAACGATTTTAGATCGTATTGAAATTGCTGGTGCACTTAGCTTGTATCTCGATTTCATTAACTTGTTCTTATCCTTGTTGCGTATCTTTGGTAATAGACGCTAATATCTGAATAGTGTATGTGAAAGCACCTTATATACTGTTAGAAATCTTTATTGAGATTTTACATAACAGATATAAGGTGCTTTTTGTATGTTACATATTCTAATTTGTTATTCCTATATTCTATACAATATCATTGACAGAGGACATTTGTTTTTTTAATATATTATGGTACGTATCATATAGTAAGTAGAAAGGATTCATATGAACTCATCATCTGTACCAGAGCCTCAAAGTGGGGCCATCGATTTCAAGGATTTTACAAGGCGGCGCATGTTGCATGTCATCCTACCATTATTTATTGTTTCTATTATAGCCTTTTTAGACCGTGTGAATATCGCTTATGCAGGTTTAACCATGAAGGAGAATTTACCATGGTTAACGCCAGAAGTATTTGGTATGGGCGCAGGTATTTTCTTTATTGGCTATGTTTTATTTGAAGTGCCGGCTTCACTATTAGCGGCACGATTCAATGCTATGCACTGGGTAGCGCGTATCATGTTTAGTTGGGGCATTGTTTGTGTCCTTATGACGACAATGACGACAGAGTGGGAGTTTTTCTTATATCGATTCTTGTTAGGTTTATGTGAAGCGTCATTATATCCAGTTATCTATTCTTTATTGATACCTAATTGGTTTTTACCGAGAGAGCGCGCAAAAGCAATTTCCTTAATGCTTACGTCTATGTTATTCTCCAACATTATCGGCGGTCCATTAGCAGGCGTATTGCTCGATACGACATTCTTTGGATTACATGGATGGCGTACGTTGTTTATTGTAGAAGCATTACCAGCCGTTATCTTTGCTTTCATTTTTGCATTCTGGATGAAAGAAAAACCAGAAGAAGCCGCTTGGGTAACTGATGCAGAGAAAGAATATATCAAAGAAGAGCTTGCTAAGGAAGAAGCTGAAAAACAATCCGTAAAGAAATACACAATTTGGCAAGCCTTGAAAGATCCAAAGGTATTGCGATTAGCATTAATTTATTTCTTGTGGGTTATTGGGTTCTGGGGGTTCAGTTTCTGGATGCCACAAGTGCTTAAAAGCTTATCTGGATGGCCACCAAGTGTTGTAGCTTGGTCTATTGCCATTCCGATGAGTGCTGCCTTATTAGTACAAGTTTTCTGTGGCTATTCCTCAGAGAAACGCAATGAAAAACGTTGGCATGTGGCGACCACATTATTTGTTGGTACCATAGGTTTTATTGCCACACCACATAGTCCATCACCTGAAATTAGCTTGTTATTCATCTGTTTAACGGCTGTAGGCGTGTATGGTGGTATGGGCGTATGGTGGACGATGCCGACTACATTCTTATCTGGCGCTGCTGCAGCTGGTGCGATGGGCCTTATCAATTCATCCGGTAATATGGGCGGTTGGGTTGGCCCTTATATGCTAGGCTTTATCAACGGTCATACAGGTAGCTTTACTTACGGTTACTATGTAATGGGCGCTTGTATGTTCCTAGCAGGTCTATTGATTTTGACATTACCTAAATCTATGGAACACAAGGAAGATTAAGTTAAAAATTAAAACAAATTTAAAAAGAGTTATATTTTTTATTCTTTTCTATGACGGATATTGAATAAATATATAGCTCTTTTTCTTTTAGTAAATATATTGTTTTATGTATAATAAGAGTAATGTAATCTACAGTAAAAAGAGAGGCTACTATGTATAAAACGTTATTATTAGCAAGCGTATTAACAACTTTTACACTAGGTGTATCTGTAAGTGCGATATCATTATATGATCCGACGGGTGAAGGTAGAGCTGCCTTTGAGAAAATTGCAGTGTACAACCGTGACATTGTTAAAGTTTCAGGTCCTTATGATTCATGGGAGACAGCTGTTAAGAATTTAGAACGCGCTAAATATATTGGTGATTTAGAACAACATAAGACGATAGATAAATTACAGAGTCAATTGAAGCCTATATTAGGCGGTTATTATGTATCAGCATATTACGTAGATTTTAGTATCCTTACTCATGATGAGGGGATTGTTATAATAAAACCGACCGGTAATGATGTAGGTGAGACTAAATATATTGTAGAGTATAAAACTCAAGAGCATTATATTGATTCAATATTATGGAATCCTTTTGTAGAGAAAGTTATTACAGTAGCAGATCCGATTATTTCTTATGAGAATCAGTATGGAACGGGAAAACTTATAGTTGTGACAGCCTTTGGATATCAAGAGGATGTTCAAGGTTTTCCAGATAAGGGACTTATAGCTGCAAATAAAGCTTATAAGGCTGCTGAAGATACGTTAGTTAGTAGAGTGTTGGAATTAGGATGGGTTGATACATCTCGTGAAGCAGAGTTACGAGATTATTTAAATACAAATGATGGTGTTCATAAGGGGTACACTTTGGATGCCATGGGCTTTGGTGTTATGGCTCAAAAAGATCTCTTTCTTTATATAGATGATAAAGGTAATTTCCATCATAGGCACTACTCTGTTGTGAGTGAATGGGAAAAATCCTATAATAAGAATTTCAGTTTATATAAGCACATTCCCCTTGATAAAAAGATAAAAGCTATTACTGTGGTTCAAACGGATTAAGGCAGATATAATAAAAAGCCAGATACAATGTAAATACTTTTTAGTATGTATTGTATCTGGCTTTTATTTATTTTTTTACATCTGGTACCTTGCCAGGATTCATGTCTAGGTTAAGATCTGTGGATTTTAACGGATTAGGATCTCCATCAGGAGAAATAACCTTTAGTTCTGGATGTAACCATTCTAGTTGTTTTAGTTCCCAATCATATCTAGCACCGTCATTTTGTAATTGCCGGATATATTTTTGTAGTTCTTCAATTTGATCACTATGTTTATTAGCCATGCCTTCTAAAATATATAGACGCCCGGCCACACTATCTATGGTGGAACCATCATGATCTTCGTCGACGCGCCATTGTAGTTCGGATATTTGAACTTGCTGAATGATGATGACGATGATGAGAACTATAATAATGGCCCACATGGGCGTTTCTTTAGCTTTCAAAAGGGCCCGCAATTTAGTTGCGAGCCCAGATGGTTTGTTCATTATTTATGAGCCTCCAATTGTAGACCAGGTAATGGCAATTTGGAGTTTACAAAGTCTAACCACAAGCGAGAAGCGTGGGAGAGGTAATGACCTTTTTTCCAGATTACATATAAGGTATGGATGATTTCTGGAACGAGAGGTCGTACCACAACCTTGGACCCAACCTCTGTGTTCTCGCCAACCTCAGGGCAGAGGCGAGATGGTAATAGGGCGATGGCTAAATCGGCACTTACTGTTTGTAACATGAGGTCACGTTGGCTTGTTTCGAATACGATATGAGGTTGGAAACCTGTGTGTTTACAAGCTTTAATGATTTCATCATGTAAATTGAAATCATCCTTGTGAAGTACAAAGGATTCTTCTGAAAGCATATCCAATCGAATTTCTGGTTCCTTGGCAAGTGGGCTAGTTTTAGGAACGATAACGGATAATGGGTCAGATGTGAGATAGAAGGATTCAAATTCCTTAGGATTTGGCTTTGTACAGATGATACCGATATCAATCAAACCTTCTTGTACACTGATTTCGACCTTCTTAGAACCTTGTTCATATAATTCTAAATCGATTTGTGGGTATACCTTTTTAAACTCACCTAATAGTTGTGCAAAGATTGGTGCATCGGTAATAGGTGGGATACCAATTCGGATGGAACCTTGCTCCAAACGAAACTCGTTTTCAAAATCTGTTTTTAAATGTTCAAACATAAATACTACGCGTTTAGCGTGTGTTAAAAAGATGGTACCTCCATCAGTGAGTTCTACGGATTTAGCATTACGCATGAAGAGAACAACACCAAGTTCGTCTTCTAAGGCTTTGATTGTACGGCTAATCGCGGATTGTGAGATGTGTAAGTTTCTTGCTGCTTTACTAAAACTCTTTTGATCAGCCACTTCTACGAAGTATTTTAAATGGTGGAAATCCATAACTAACCCCCTAATATATAAAAGATATTACAAACCTAATTTAAAAATTGATTTTGATAAATGAGAATAATTATTACTAAAACGCAATTAGCTATTACTTTAAGTAAAGCATGGATAGCGATATTGGCAAGGCGCCAAGCGCTGTATGTATTGCGTTGATATAGTCCGCCACGTTATAATGAGTCTATAGGGCTATATCAAGTTATGATATTAGGAATTATGGTTGTGCCCACTACAAAATAGTTTGTACTACATAATGCCATAAATATATATAACATATATATTATTGCATTATTTTTTCATGTACGCAAGTTTGTAATGGTTGTTATTCCTAAACATAATGATAGATTAAGCAAGTGTTCTATTTTTGCTAAATGCTTAAGGAGGCAATAATCACATGAGTCGTAAATTTAAAACTATGGACGGCAACCAAGCGGCTGCTCACGTTTCTTATGGTTTTACAGAAGTTGCTGCGATTTACCCAATCACTCCATCTTCTCCAATGCCAGAACACATTGACGAATGGGCTGCATCTGGTCGTAAAAACATCTTCGGTAACACTGTTCAAGTTGTAGAAATGCAATCTGAAGCAGGCGCTGCTGCTGCTGTTCACGGTTCCTTGCAAGCTGGTGCATTAACAACAACTTTCACATCTTCCCAAGGTTTGTTATTGATGCTTCCTAACTTATACAAAGTAGCAGGCGAATTACTTCCAGGCGTATTCCAAGTAGCTGCTCGTGCATTAGCTGCACATGCATTGGCTATCTTCGGTGACCACCAAGACGTAATGGCTGCTCGTGCAGCTGGCTGTGCTATGCTTGCAGAATCCTCCGTACAAGAAGTAATGGACTTGGCTGCAGTAGCTCACTTGACAGCTATTAAAACTCGTGTACCGTTCATCAACTTCTTTGACGGTTTCCGTACATCCCATGAAATTCAAAAAATTCAAATCTGGGACTATGAAGAATTAAAACCATTAGTAGATATGGAAGCAGTTCAAGCATTCCGTAAGAACGCTTTAAACCCAGATGCTCCTGTAACTCGTGGTACTGCAGAAAACCCTGACGTTTACTTCCAACATCGTGAAGCATCCAACAAATTCTACTTGAACGTTCCTGACGTTGTAGAACACTACATGAACGAAATCAACAAATTGGCTGGTACTAACTACCAATTGTTCAACTACGTAGGTGCTCCTGATGCAACTGATGTAATCGTTACTATGGGTTCCTCCGCACAAGTAGTAGAATCCACTGTAAATTACTTAAATAAATTGGGTCGCAAAGTTGGTTTCATCAACGTTCACTTGTTCCGTCCATTCGCAACAGATCGTTTGTTGAAAGCTCTTCCTCAAACTGTAGAACGCATTGCTGTTCTTGACCGTACAAAAGAACCAGGCGCTTTGGCTGAACCATTGTTCTTAGACGTTCAAGCTGCTGTAGTTGACGGTGGTCGTAACATTAAAGTTATCGCTGGTCGTTATGGTTTGAGCTCCAAAGACGTTATCCCTGCAGATATCGTTGCTGTATTCGATAACTTGAATGCTGAAAATGGTAAGAAATTCTTCACATTGGGTATCAATGATGATGTTACATTCTTGTCCTTAGATCGTGCTGAAGGCGTAGAAGTTGAAACTCCTGGTTTGACTGAATGTAAATTCTGGGGCTTCGGTTCTGACGGTACTGTAGGTGCAAACAAATCCGCTATCAAAATCATCGGTGACCACACTGACTTGTATGCACAAGCATACTTCGATTACGACTCCAAAAAATCTGGTGGCGTAACAATGTCTCACCTTCGTTTTGGTACTAACCCAATCAACTTACCTTACTTGATTACTGAACCTCAATTCGTAGCATGTCACCGTCAATCCTACGTACATGAATACGACTTACTTCGTGGTATCAAAAAAGGCGGTACATTCTTATTGAATTGTACTTGGTCCCCTGAAGAATTGAGCGAACATTTACCTGCTAAATTACGTCGTCAAATCGCAGAAAAAGAATTAAACTTCTACATCATCAATGCTGCGAAAATCGCTGCTGAAATCGGCTTAGGCGGTCGTATCAACATGGTAACTCAAGCTGCATTCTTCAAATTGACTGAAATCATCCCTGTAGATGATGCTATCAAATACTTGAAAGAATCCGTAGTTACTTCCTATGGTAAAAAAGGTCAAAACATTGTTGACATGAACAACGCTGCTATCGACCAAGGTGTTGGTGCGCTTGTAAAAGTAGACGTTCCAGCTGACTGGAAAAACGCTGTTGATGAAGGCGGTCACAAAGCTAAACCAGGCTGTGAATCCTGCCCATCTTTCGTTCAAAATATTGCACAACCAATCAATGCACAAGCTGGTTATGATCTTCCTGTATCCACATTCGCTGGTTACGAAGATGGTACATTACCTGCTGGTACTGCTAAATTCGAAAAACGCGGTCCTGCATTGTTCGTTCCAAAATGGATGCCAGAAAACTGTATCCAATGTAACCAATGTTCCTTCGTATGTCCACATGCTACAATTCGTCCAATCTTGGCAACTGAAGCAGAAGTGGCTGCAGCTCCAGAACATTTTGATACAATCCCTGCATTGGGTGCTAAAGACCTTCAATTCCGTATCGCAGTATCCCCATTAGATTGCTTGGGTTGCGGTAACTGCGTTGATATCTGTCCAGCTCCTAAGGGCAAAGCTATCGTAATGACTTCTATCGATTCCGAAATCGAACAAGCTGAAGCTTGGAACTACGCTGTTAACCTTCCTGTAAAAGAAAACCCTATGAAGAAGGAAACTGTTAAAGGTTCCCAATTTGAACAACCATTGTTCGAATTCTCCGGTGCTTGTGCAGGTTGTGGTGAAACTCCATACGCTAAATTGTTAACTCAATTGTTCGGCGATCGTATGATGATTGCGAATGCTACTGGTTGTTCCTCCATTTGGGGTGCTTCCATGCCAGCTTCTCCATACACAACTAACCAACAAGGTCAAGGTCCTTCCTGGGCAAACTCCTTGTTCGAAGATAATGCTGAATACGGCTATGGTATGTACATCGGCGTTAAGAAAATCCGTGAACAATTGCTTGAAGTAGCTAAGAAAGCTGTTGAAACAGCATCTGGCGAATTGAAAGAAGCATTGGAACAATGGATTGAATTCGCTAACCTTGGCGCAGCTACTCGTCAACGTTCCGCACGTTTGGTAGCAGCAATCGAAGCTGAAGGTGCTACAACTCCAGAATTGAAAGAAATTCTTGATAAAAAACAATTCTTAATCAAACGTTCTCACTGGATCTTCGGTGGTGACGGTTGGGCATACGATATCGGTTTCGGCGGTGTTGACCATGTATTAGCTTCTGGCGAAGACATCAATATCTGGGTATTCGATACTGAAGTATACTCCAACACTGGTGGTCAATCCTCCAAATCTACTCATGAAGCTGCTGTAGCTCAATTCGCAGCATCTGGTAAACGTACTAAGAAGAAAGACCTTGGCATGATGGCTATGTCTTATGGTTATGTATACGTAGCACAAGTAGCTATGGGTGCAGATAAAAACCAATTGATGAAAGCTGTTACAGAAGCTGAAGCTTATCCAGGTCCTTCCTTGATCATCGCTTACAGCCCATGTATCAACCATGGTATCAAAGCTGGTATGGGTAAAGCTCAAGAAGAACAACGCAAAGCAGTTGCTTGTGGTTACTGGGATCTTTACAGATACAACCCTCAACTTAAAGCTGAAGGTAAAAACCCATTCTCCTTGGATTCCAAAGAAGGCAACTACGACGAATTCCAAAACTTCCTTAAAGGTGAAGTTCGTTATGCTTCCTTGGCGAAAGCTGCTCCTGACGCTGCAGAAGAATTATTCGCTAAATGTGAAGAAGACGCTAAAGAACGTCGCTTAAGCTATGTTCGCTTACAAAAAGGTTTCGAAGAAGTTAAATAATTAATTTCTCTAAACTGCATATACAAGAGGCATCCTCATTGAGGATGCCTCTTTTGCATCTATCATCCTTATGAATAGTGTATAGTACACATGATTTTGGTATAATAGATAGTATATATGTGTATTATTCATGTATTGTTTATACAATATATGTTTTTAATGATAGAGGATATTATGACTACGAATACAAATGACGTACAACAAACCATTTATAGTGAATTAGGCTATAAATCCATGCCATTCCCATATACCACACCGGCTACTCTTGAAGCCTATGCAGCTCTCGTGGGGGTTTCAGCACCTAATCCTAAAACTGCAAGAGTATTAGAGTTGGGAGCAACCTATGGTGGCAATATTATTTCCCAAGCATTATTTAATCCCGATGCAACATTTGTAGGTATTGAGCTTTCACAAGAACAAGTCGAAAAAGGCAACGAAGTGATTGCCAATGCAGGTTTAACCAATGTATCCCTTATTCAATCAGACATCGCATCTATTGGTAGTGAAATAGGTACCTTTGATTATATTATTGCTCATGGTTTATATTCTTGGGTCGATGACGGTGTTAAAGATGCTTTGTTGCGCCTTATCGATGAACATTTAGTAGAGGATGGCATCGCCTATGTGTCGTATAACACATATCCTGGTTGGCATACGATGGAAGAAGTACGTCAGTTAATGATGTTCAGCAACCGTGATAAAGCTCAGTTTAATCACAAGGAAAAGGTACTGCATGGCAAAACGATTGGTAGTATCGTAGGTAGTCAAATTTTAAAATATGACAATCTAAAGGAACGAAATAGTAAATTCTTAGGTGCTCTTCGTTCTGTAATGCAAAAAAATGAATACTATGTTGGTCACGATCATTTAGAGCCAAACAATGACCCTGTATATTTCTATCAATTTAATGACCATTTAGGAGCGCATAATTTGGCATACTTATGTGATGCTGATTTAACTTTATCTATGGTACGTAGCTTTGATGCTGATATTGCGGATACACTAGATAAACTCGCACTTAATGACCATGTAGCTCAAGAGCAATATTTAGATTTTATGCTAGATACGACCTTTAGAAAATCTATTATATGTAAGGCTAAGCATGCAGAATCTGTAACCTACGACATGGGAAATCCTGAACTTGTAAATTCTGTACCTATGCGAACCATTATTAACAACTTTACCTATACAATTCTCTTCAATGAAGAAGCATTGTCCATGTTTGAAAATGATATCGTACGCGATACATTCCAGTCCATTATTAAGGATGGCGGTCAGTTTAATATGATCGAGGCTTTAGCCATTGTGAAAGCTGCTAATGATGCTGCTAAGGGCGATGATGCAAGCTTAGAAGCCGCTGTTAATGCGTTATATGTAGCTATGGCAGAACATATTGTACGCGGTGGTCTACGTTTCTTGAAACACCCACATCCTAAAGCTTACTATATGGAGGGACAATCCTTTGTACCTGCTAGATTTACAAAGTTTGTGAAAGCTTTAGTTGAATCTGGTACAGATATCATGTATGGGGCTACCTCTGAAAATGAAGCCGTGGAAAATCTGTCCGATGAAGATTTGATGTTTATGGAAATTCTTAATAAACCAAAGGCAAAATCTACTATTGTTAATGCGATTAAAAAGAATATCTTTGGCGGTGCACAAGCTGGTCAGGCAAAAAATCAAACAGCTATGGCTGAAGCGTTCTATGCTGAATTGACGAAACGCATGGAAACATTAGGCTATTTAGAAAATAAAATTAAATAAAGGTATTTCCTGTGTAGCATATGATAATAATGTGCGATGGGGGATAGATAAAGGCTAATTCTCGATATATAGAATTAGCCTTTATTTTTATGTTCAATATTTTCTTTTTATTTTATAAATATTACATTTTGTTATGTTAAGTTGCATAAAAGATATAGGAAAGATGAAGAAATGCATGAAAAACACATGAAGTAAACATGACTTTTATGATATACTTTGTATGAGTGATTTTGTGTACATGTAAAAATATGGTCATAGTAGGCCATATTTTGTTGTTAGTTAGTATAAGTATATTGTAAAAGGAGTTTTTCCATGGCATCTAAAAAGGCAGTACTAGTATATATACTAGAAATCCTACGAGATGAAACAGATGCAAATCATACATTATCTCAAGAGGAAATTCGTAGCATCTTAGCAAAGAAATATGAATTGACGGTAGATCGTAAAACCTTAGGGCGTCATCTAAATGATTTATATGAATCTGGTAATTTTAATATTGAATGTGAAGAATCTGCACTAGGTACAGATGGTTCGATTCGTCGTACCAATTTTTATATGATTCATCCCTTTGAAGAGGCTGAGTTACATTTGTTAATCGATGGTCTATTAGCATCACGTCATATTAGTGTAAATCAGCGTAAAGACTTGATTGATAAGGTATCTGCCTTGGGCGGCCGTTATTTTAAATCCCATGGAAAACAAATTAAGAGTACACCTGATTCTCTTGTGAGAAGTCAGGACCTATTTCTAAATATTGATCTCATTGAAAAAGCGGTGACGGAAGGGAGAAAAATTTCGTTAGTCTATTATCAGCCTAGTACAGATAATAAATTATATCCTAATCTTGATTATGCAGGTAATGAGCGAAATTATATTTTTAACCCCTACCAATTAGTATCTAGTCGAGGACTCTACTACTTGGTAGGTAACCATGATAACCATGATGATATGTCTACACTACGTGTAGATCGAATTGGCAACATTAAGTTATTGGATATTCGCCGTAAGCCCTTGCGGGAAATCCAAGGCTATCACAATCAAAATACCTTTGATGTAGATAGATACATGAAGGAACATATCTATATGTTTGGTGGTGAATCAGTAACGGTAGTGTTTGAAGCAAAACGTAGTATCGTTAACCAAATTCTCGATTGGTTTGATGGAAATGTAACATTTTTAAACGAGACGCCTCAAAAGGTGGAGTGTCGTGTTCATGTTAATCGGGAGGCTTTCAAATATTGGGCACTACAATATATGCAAAGTGTGAAAGTATTATCGCCAGCATCATTAGTGTTCGATGTGCGTGAAGCCATTCGTGATGGATTATCACAATATGTATAAGATGAAGGGCTGTAAGTATAACAGCCCTTTATTACGAAAAAGGAGCTATTGAGAAATCAATAGCTCCTTTTATGCGTTCTTAGAGAATATGCAATTTTTCTGCTTCTTTATAATCTTTTAATACTGGACGTGGTGGTAATTTATCGAAAATGCTGACAATATAAATCGCAATAGATGAGAAGATAAATCCTGGTACGATTTCATAAAGTCCAAAGAAGGCAAATTGTTTCCAAATTAGAACTGTAAGACCACCTATGACGATACCCGCAATACAACCACGGCGCGTCATGCGTTTCCAGAATAGGGAGAAGATGATAGCAGGACCAAAAGAGGCACCAAAGCCAGCCCATGCGTAAGCAACCATCGTAAGGATGAGGCTATCTGGATTTAATGCTAAGAAAATGGATATAGCCGCTACCAACAATACAACAATACGGCTTACAAGCACGAGTTCTTTGTCGGTTGCCGTTTTGTGAATGATATTAGCGTAAAAATCATTAGCAATAGCAGAGGCTGTTACTAATAGTTGTGCGGATGCAGTACTCATGATAGCTGCAAGTACAGCAGACCAGATAAGGCCAGCCATAAATGGCGTAAATAAACGTTCCGTCATAACGAGGAATATCGTCTCTGCATCTGTACCAACTAATTTTTCTGGTAACATATATACATGACCGATGAGGCCTACGAAAATAGCTGCTAATAAGGAAAGGATAACCCAAACCATAGCAATATTTGTGGATTTTTTTAGTTCCTTTGCATCGGAAATCGCCATGAAGCGAACTAGGATATGTGGCTGACCGAAGTAGCCAAGACCCCAACCAAGGGAAGAGATGATGCCGATGATAAGAGCAAACATATCACTCGTATCACCCCAGAGGTTTAATCCTTGAGGAAATTCGCTTTGGATGAGTTGCATCGTATCAATAGGACCACCTAAGTACATAGCCGCCGTAATAGGTACAGCCAAGATGGCGAAGAACATCAACGCCCCTTGAATACAGTCCGTCCAAGATACGGCGAGGAAACCTCCGAGGAAGGTATAAAATACTACAATGCCCGCCGTAATAAAGAGGGAGACCGTATAGTCTAAACCGAAGATGGTATTGAATAATTTGCCTCCTGCCACAAATCCAGAGGATGTGTAGATGAGGAAGAAGATTAATATAAACAATGCGGAAATAACAGCTACCGAATGGGATTGATCGTGGAACCGATTTTTTAAATAATCCGGTAATGTTAAGCTGTCGCTAGCTACCTCCGTATGGTTACGCAATCTACGGGATACGAATCGCCAGTTGGCCCAGGTGCCCAAGGTAAGTCCTACGGCAATCCATACACCGGAAATACCCGTAGTATAGGCCAGACCCGGTACCCCCATAAGCATCCAACCGCTCATGTCGGAGGCTTCGGCACTGAGTGCCGTAATCCACGGTCCTAGCTGTCTACCGCCCAATATATAGTCACCAATACTGTTCGATTTGCGATAATAGTAGACCCCGATGTACATCATCAGTCCTAAATACAAGGCAAAGGCGATTATGATCATTATGTTGTTGTGTGTCATGCCTATATAAAACCTCCTTAGGGTTGTTCACCACGTTAAAATATATACTAATTATTGTATCATAAATTGCCATTCTATAGGATATGTAAATCATATAATTTATTGGTAAATATTGATGATATTGTTAAAATTACTAAACAGTATTATATGAAAATAATTCAAAAAATACCTCAAAAAATGATACAATAAATAGACACGATATTTCATTTTGATATGGCATATAACATTGTTAATTTTGTACACATAGGAAAGGAGGTATACCGATGGAGGCTATTAATTCTCGTGATAGAGCGTTACAACTACTGCAAACCTACTTTGGGTATACATCCTTTCGGCCCGCTCAGGAGGCTCCTGTAGAGTCTTTATTAAAGAACGAGGATGTAGTGGCCATCATGCCTACTGGGGCAGGTAAATCGATATGCTTTCAAATTCCAGCTCTTTGTAAATCGGGGCTTACCGTCGTATTCTCGCCCTTAATATCTTTGATGAAAGACCAGGTTGATGGCTTGGTGGATCAAAATATACCGGCTGCCTTAATCAATAGTACATTAACGCAAACAGAATTTAATAAGACCATGTACGATGTACGTAGTGGGAATATTAAATTATTATATATTGCACCAGAGCGATTAGGTTCCAATTTTTTCTGCAATGTGTTACGCTCTATGCCTATCTCTCAAGTCATTGTTGATGAAGCGCACTGTATTTCACAGTGGGGTCATGATTTTAGACCTTCCTATCGATTGATAGGTGATTGGTTAGCTAGTTTGCCTAAGCGTCCCGTAGTGGGGGCTTTCACAGCGACGGCTACGAAGGCTGTAGAAAATGATATTAAAACATTATTAGGTCTCGATCATGCGAATGTGTATGTTACGGGATTTGATAGGCCGAATTTATCGTTTTCCGTCGTGCGCACACCAAAGCGCATGGATTATGTAGTCGATTATGTGCGGCGTCATAGTCATGAAAATGGTATCATCTATTGCTCTACGCGCAAGGATGTAGAACGAGTTTACGATAATTTGACGCGTGCCGGAATCCAAACTGGATATTACCATGCCGGATTATCCGATGAGATGCGCAAAGATATGCAAAATAAATACGCCTTCGACCAATTACAAGTTATGGTAGCTACCAACGCATTTGGCATGGGCATCGATAAGAGTAATGTGCGGTATGTGTTGCATTACCAAATGCCGCGCAATATGGAGTCCTATTATCAAGAGGCGGGCCGTGCTGGACGCGACGGCGCACCGGCGGAATGTATATTGCTCTATAGTGGGCAAGATGTGCGCGTTCATAAGTATTTGATTGAACAAGGTCATTTAGAACCACAACGTGAGCAGGTGGAACTTAGAAAACTTCAATCTATGATTGATTACTGTTTCTGTAGTACTTGCCTAAGAAAATATATGCTCGCCTATTTTGGTGAAATCGTTCCGTGGCTCGAATGCAGTAACTGTAGTTCCTGTAATACAAAAGGGGAACGTGTTAATGTTACGAAAGAGGCAAAGGCCATTTTCCGTGCCATTATCGCCACCGAGGAGCGCTATGGTGCCTCTATGATTTCGTCCATCGTGCGCGGAGAACGGACTGACCGCATTACGCGAGCAGGTCTTGATGCATTATCCGTATTTGGGTATTTATCGGATGTAGGGGATAAGGAGATTAAGGGCCTCATACAACAATTTGTAGCCTCTGGATACTTGCGGAGTTCTATGGGAAAATATCCAATCTTATCCGTCACCGCCGGTGCAGAAGAGGTGTTAGCAGGGCATAAAGAGGTAGAAGAAATTAGGCAAGAGGTCATCGTGCCATCTCGTAAAACGAAAAAATCAGCCTCTATCTCTCGCTCCGAAGTACCCCGTTCTGGTTCTGGTGGGCTATTTGAACATTTACGTCAACATCGCAAACAACTGGCATCGCAACTTAGTGTGCCGCCGTATATTATATTCCCTGACACGGTGCTTATCGATTTAGCCAATATACGGCCTAAAACATTAGGTGAATTTGGCAATATAAAGGGCGTAGGGGAAGCAAAATTAAAGAAATATGGACTTTCATTTTTAGAGGCCATTTCACAATATAAGGGGTAACAAATTGGCGTTTCTATAACGCTATATTGAGTGATTTCTAATATAATTAGGGGGAACTATGAGCTTAGCAGATACACAATATCTCAATATTATTGAAAATATATTAGATCATGGTATATATGGTCAAAATAGAACAGGCATAGCCACATATAAATTGCCACAACAAATTATGCAGTTTGATTTACAAGAGGAATTTCCAATTTTAACTACAAAATTTGTGGCTTTCAAAACAGCTGTGAAAGAATTGTTATGGATTTGGCAAATGCAGTCCAATGATGTGCGTAAATTACAAGATATGAATGTCCATGTATGGGATGAATGGATGCGCGAAGATGGGACTATTGGTAAGGCCTATGGTTATCAAATTGCTAAATACAAACAATTGGATAATCTCATCAAAACTATAAAAGAGGATCCAGATAGTCGCCGCATGATTGTTACATTATGGAATATTGAGGATTTGCCTGATATGGCTTTGCAACCTTGTGCGTATGAAACATTGTGGGATGTAGGCAATGGCTATTTAAACTGCATGCTTATTCAACGCAGTGGTGATATGGGGCTTGGTGTTCCATTTAATACGGCTCAATATGCAGCCCTCTTATGTCTGATTGCCCAAGTGACTGGTTTGAAGCCTGGTAAGTTTACCCATGTTATTAATAATGCACATATTTACGAAAATCATGTGGATGCATTGCGCGAGCAATTGTCTCGTCGAGATCAAGCATTGCCAGCTCCAAAAATTCGTGTAAATTCAGATATCACTGACTTTTATGATTTCACACCGGATGATATCGTGTTAGATGGGTATGAACATTTAGGCAAATTGGCTATGACTGTAGCCGTATAGGGGGATACTATGTTAGCACTTATCGTAGCGGTGGCACATCATCGCGTTATCGGCAAAGATAATTCTCTGATTTGGCATTTACCCAATGATTTGAAATTTTTTAAGGAAAAAACGACGGGCCACGTTATTATTATGGGCCGTAAGACCTTTGAAAGCTTGCCCTTTTTATTGCCTAATCGGGAACATTGGGTGATTACAAAAAATAAAGGTTTTAATGCACCGGAAGGGGTACGTGTATTTTCTTCACCCGAAGCTGTTGTAAAGGCTGCTAAAGAGATTGATGTGGCCTATGTTATCGGTGGTGCACAAATCTACGAAGCCTTTTTACCGTATGTAGATGTAATGCACATTACGGAGGTTGACCATGAATTTGAAGGGGATGCTCATTTCCCTGCATTTGATGCGTCAGCTTTCACAATTACCTCCGTTGTAGAGGGGACGGTAGATGATAAAAATACATATCCTCATCGATTTGTAACATATGAAAGAAAAGGACATAACTAATGGAATCAATGTTTGCCATTATTGCAAAGGAATTGGGTGTTAAGCCTGGTCAAGTAGAATCAGCAGTTACGCTCTTAGACGAAGGTAACACGGTACCGTTTATCGCTCGTTATAGAAAAGAAGTAACAGGTGAATTACAAGATGAACAACTGCGAACTATCGAGGAACGCATTAAATATTTGCGCAATTTAGAAGCACGGCGTCAAGAAATCATCAATGCCATTACGGAACAAGAAAAGATGACCGATGAATTGATGGCATCTTTGATGAAAGCCGTAAAATTACAAGAATTAGAGGATTTGTATTTACCATATCGACCTAAGAAACGGACACGGGCCATGATTGCCCGTGAACGAGGACTAGAGCCTTTAGCAGATATGATTTTGAATGATACGGTCACATCCGGTAATCCTCTAGATATCGCAAGAGAATATATTTCTGAAGAAGTGCCTACACCGGAGGACGCCATTCAAGGTGCGTCGGACATCGTTGCCGAAATTGTCAGCGACAGTGCAGATTTTCGCGCTACTCTTCGTAAGCGTATGTGGAAGGAAGGTTTTATCCAAGCGGAACTCGTGGAAGATAATGAGCACAAGGACCAATTCCTTCAATATAATGAATATGCTGAACCAGTTCGTCAGATGCCGTCCCATCGTATCTTAGCGGTTAATCGAGGAGAAAAATTAGGGGCTCTTAAATTGGCCCTAACCGTACCCGATGAATCTTATATTCAATATATGGTGCGTGGTATTACTAACAATGAACAATCTATTTTTAGTGATGTGAAAGCTAGCGCCGTAGCAGATGCGTATAAACGATTGATGTTCCCTGCTCTTGAACGGGATATTCGCAATGAATTAACCGAATCTGCAGATGAGCAAGCAATTAAGGTGTTTGGTGTAAATCTTAAAAATTTATTGTTACAACCGCCATTGGCAGGCCATGTCATTATGGGCCTTGACCCAGGGTATCGTACAGGTTGTAAGATGGCTATTATCGATGCACAAGGCAATGTACTCGATTATGGTGCTTACTATTTAACAAATAGTGAAAAGCTAAAACAAGAAGCACAAAAGAAATTAGCGGAAAAGATTCGAAAATTCAATGTTACCTTATTGTCCATCGGTAACGGTACAGCTTCGTATGAAACAGAACAATTTGCGTCTAAGATGATTGAAGAAGAAAAGCTAGATTGCCACTACATCATTACTAATGAAGCGGGTGCATCTGTATATTCTGCATCAAAATTGGCTATTGATGAACTGCCAGATTTAGACGTAACGATTCGCGGCGCCGTATCTATTGCTCGTCGTGTACAAGATCCATTGGCAGAATCTGTTAAAATCGATCCTAAATCTATTGGGGTTGGTCAATATCAACATGATGTTAACCAAAAACAATTAACTCATACATTGGATCAAGTTGTTGAATCTGTAGTTAACCATGTTGGGGTAGAGCTTAATACGGCATCTCCTGCGATTTTGCAGCATATCGCAGGCATTTCTGGTACGGTAGCAAAAAATATTGTAGCATTCCGTCAAGAAAATGGTGGGTTTACTAGTCGTAAGCAACTATTAAAGGTGCCACGCTTAGGTCCTGCAGCATTTACTCAGTGTGCCGGTTTCTTGCGATTAAATGGTGCTAAGAATCCGTTGGATAATACATCTGTTCACCCTGAGTCTTATGAATTAGCGGAACGTATCATTGGCGAGCTAGGCTTTACATTAAAGGATTTACAAGATAAATCCCAACTTGAAGCATTACAGGTCAAATTACCATTGGTTGATGTAGATAAGATGGCACATAAGCTTGATGCGGGTATTCCTACTGTGCGAGATATCATTGCAGCTCTTGCTAAACCAGGTCGTGACCCTCGTGAGGATTTACCAGCACCTCTGACACGTAAACATGTAGTAAGTCTTGAGGATATCAAGGTTGGTACGGTTGTTAAAGGTACGGTGCATAATGTAGTAGACTTTGGTGCCTTTATTGATTTTGGTTTAAAAACGAATGGTTTATTACATCGTAGCGAACTATGTACGGCGAAACAACATCCTTCTGATGTACTTGCGGTAGGCGATATTATTGAAGCCGAGATCATCTCTGTAGATGTAAAGCGAAATCGTATCGGATTATCCGTCAAGTCATTGAGAAATAAAGACAAGAAAAAGGCCTAATTTTATTAGGGGAATTCGTAAAAAATTATACATGTCAAAATTGAACATGATTAAAAGGAGTCCTTTAGGTAATAGAGGACTCCTTTTTTGTGTACTCTGTTATCATAAATAGTGATAAGTATATCGATTTTGGTATAGAATAAAACTATTGAGAATACAATAAAATCGCTATATCGAAAATAATAAAATAGATTGAAGTATTTAGATATTGGGTGTATGATGAACTCATAGAAGATAATTAATAGTCATTATCCATTAAAGGAGGAAGTACTATGAGTTTACATATTAAAGAAAGATATGGCCTTTTAATCAATAATGAATGGGTACCTGCATCTGATGGTGCTGAATTTAATGTATATAACCCTGCTAATGGCGAGCAACTTGCTGTTTGTGCAGAAGCTACGCAGGCGGATGTTGATAAAGCTGTAGCGGCTGCAACAGAGGCTTTTAAAACGTGGAAAACAGTTTCTCAAGTCGATCGGGCAGATTATTTATTAAAGATTGCAGATGCCATTGATGCTCACAAAGAACATTTGGCACAAGTTGAGACCTATGACAATGGTAAACCAATCCGTGAAACATTAAACGTAGATATTCCACTTGGTGCAGATCATTTCCGTTACTTCGCCGGTGTGCTTCGTGCAGAAGAAGGTTCGGCACAAGTATTTGATGAAAATACATTAAGTCTTATTATCCGTGAACCAATTGGCGTAGTAGGTCAAGTAGTACCTTGGAACTTCCCGTTCCTAATGGCTGCTTGGAAACTGGCACCAGCTCTTGCAGCAGGTTGTACAGTTGTTATCAAACCATCTAGTCATACATCTCTTAGTCTCTTAGAACTAGGTAGCATTTTGCAAGACATCTTACCTCCAGGTGTTGTAAACATTGTAACGGGTAAAGGTTCTAAATCTGGCCAATATATCCTTGATCATCCAGGCTTCAGCAAACTTGCTTTCACAGGCTCTACAGAAGTAGGTCTTGATGTATATAAAGCGGCATCTGAACGCTTGATTCCTGCTACATTGGAATTAGGTGGTAAATCGGCGAATATCTTCTTTGACGATGCGAACTGGAAACAAGCTCTTGATGGGGCAATGCTCGGTATCCTATTCAATCAAGGTCAAGTATGTTGCGCCGGTTCCCGTATCTTCGTACAAGATACAATTTATGATAAATTTGTAGCTGAACTTTCTAAATTATTTGATAAGGTAAAAGTTGGATTGCCTTGGGATGAATCTACACAACTAGGTTCCTTGATTTATGAAGCACAAGTTAAGAAAGTACTTAGCTATGTAGAACTTGCTAAGGAAGAAGGCGCTCGTGTTGTAGCTGGTGGTGAACGTATTACAGATGGTGAACTTGGCAAAGGTTGCTTCGTAAGACCTACACTTATCGTGGATGCTACAAATGATATGCGCGTAGCTCGTGAAGAAATTTTTGGTCCGGTGGCAGTAGTGATTAAATTCCATAGCGAAGACGAAGTAATTGAACAAGCTAATGATAGCTTATACGGTCTTGGTGGTGGCGTATTTACACAAAACCTTAACCGTGCTATCCGTGTAGCTCGAGCAATCGAAACAGGTCGTATGTGGGTTAATACATATAACTCAATCCCAGCAGGCGCACCGTTCGGTGGTTACAAACAATCTGGTATCGGCCGTGAAACTCACAAAGTTATCCTTGAGCACTACACTCAAATGAAAAACATCATTGTAAACTTAAGTGATAAACCATCTGGGTTTTATGATTTAGATTAATAATTTAATAGCTTTTCCTTTTACTTATATTTGATAAGAAGGCACCTCGAAGAGGTGCCTTTTTTTGCATAGCTTGAGGACAGTCTTTTATATATGGATGTATACCATATGTTATAATTAAGGTCATATAAGAGGTACTGTAGAAGAAACTGGAGAGACAATGAATCATATTCTCATCAAAAAACTGTATAATCCCCAATATGATTTATTATCTATTAAGGATAAGGAAGAATTATTAAGTCAAATCGGAAAAATATATAATTTAGAGTTACTATGTTTTGATGAATTTGATGCATTTGGTAAATCCACCTATACGGCAATATATCGTTCATATGATGGCATAGATTTTGTATTTGTTCCTGGGGATACCGTTAGGCTCGGTCTTAATTTTGACAATAAAAAGTTGCAAGATATTTTTGATAAAGAAAGCTTAATGGATCTTGCCTACGTATTTTTAGATGGTTACGAAGATGAAATTTATAGTGAAGAGGATATTTTAACTAAGATTAGCGAAGCACTGGCAGATGAGGCAATAATATCTAACATAGAAAATTATCTTACGCATAATTTTACCCAAGAGGGTGAATTTATAATACATCCGCTTTTAGTACAAAAAACGTATAGTGAAACCTGTTGGATACCTATTTCCGATGAGGAACTTATACAAAATAAAGAGTGGCAAAATATGATTAAAAAAGCGGAGATAAAAGGCCTTTCTGAAGTTATGGTTCATAACACAGTTTGCTTATATAAAACAGATGATAGCAATTGGTGTGGCAAATATTATGAAGTCACCACATTTAAGAAACTGTTACAAAACATAAAAGATAATGGATACTCTCTTCCTACACAAAGAGAATGGGAGTATTTATCTGGCAAGGGGTGTAGAACCATTTTTCCTTGGGGGAATAATATAGATTTCTCTATGAATTTAAAACATATGGAATGGATGGATAATGATGGAGAGTATACATTAGAAAAGGAAAACTTTTTTGGATTGATTATCGGTGATGATCCATACTGCAGAGAAATTGTATATGATGCTGAGGGATTTTCCTATAAAGGTGGAGATGGTGGCCGTAATATATGTGGGGGATTAGGTGTTGTTTGGGGTTATTTTCCAGTTTCGCCATACTTTAAAGATAAGGAATTATCAATAGGTGATTATATAAATGGTGGATATGATTTCTTTAGGAGGATTATAAGAATTAATGATAGGTGAAGCTCAAGGAGGACATTTAATTGCAAAGATATTCAATGGTTCTGGTGATAAAGCTACAATGACCAATGAACTGCTCATAGAAAAGATAAGCTAATAGCAGATTATGACTCTTCGCTAGAACAATGGCTGAGTGCTGCTGTAGGTGGTTATACTTTACATGTTATTGGTATTGAAGCTGGTGCACATATATCTGTAAATCAAACCATGGTTAAATTCGTAGGATATCAAAATCAACTTTAGAAGGGAAGAGAAATAATGTTTGTTAATCCATGGCAGTTTTGCGTGGCAATCGTTCTTATGATTTGGGGGACATATTTTATTACATATCGTTTCTGGTGTCGTCGAAAAGGTATTTCTGTAGAGATTTTGTCAGTTAAGCCTAGAATTATTAAAGAACTTCCTAATTTCACAGTTATTTATGGATATGATGTTAAGTATCTATTAAATGGTGTAGAATATACAGCTCAAAGCCTAGAGTTTTACATTACAGTATTGGTTCCAGGGCCGATGATCCCTTATAGTATGACGGGAAAATTGTTACAGAATGGAAAGGTAAGTCTTGATAAAGTAAAAACAAATATGACATATGGCGTTGTATTGTGGGTGTTTGCTATTATTTTCTTGGCTGAGTTATATTAATAGTTATTTATCTAATCGAATAGAGGTGTGTTTATTAGAAATGGATAAACATGCCTCTATTGTGTATTTAGACATATTTAACTATTAATTACTCTAACATAGATAAAGATTATATTACATCCTTATTTATACATGTCTTTCAGCTCGTAATACAATATGGGGTGTATCTTCAAAACTAAAGCCTATATAAGATTATAAAACTTATTAATCATAGGTGTTTTATTGTTGTTCCAATAATGATGTTATGGTAAATACACGGTTAATATCATATGTGTATTACATATGATTACCACCTTAATTATATTGTCAGTGATGAAATCAAAATTATACTTTTTTATATCATCATTTTAGTACATTCTTAGAGTATCATTCACAAGAAGTTATAACCTTATTGGGGGCAGTAAGATCAAGGTTTGTGTTTTTTTACCAATACATTTTGTCCTATAACCCCAATTTTTTGTGTTTCTTATATTTTAAAGAGGCTGCAACTAGAATACGGTAAAACCGGATTCTGTTACAGCCCCTTTCGAGTTATTCATTATAATTTTGTTTCCATAGCATTAGAAGACATTTTTTATGATGTAGTTGATTACGATGAGTGGAACGATACTAACTACTAAGGTTATTGCTGTATCGCGTGCAGACATATTGTATTCTGCAATACATAGTTTTAATAAAGTAAATGCGGTCCACCCATATACTAAAACATTTAAGATGAATATAACTGTTCTTACTAGACCATATGGGAATGTGGCAGTATAGATACCTATCATGAACGGCATGAGCACGATATTTTGAACTAACACAAGTAGAGCATATACACTTACACCATACATGAATTGTTTAATTGTATCTGGTAAGTTTACGTTTACTGTAGGATATGTACGCTGACAGTAAAAATTAAAGATATAGCTTGCTAGTAGAGCAGGAATGATAGCTTTCAAAAGTCCTTTAAATATAAGACCCAATAAGGTAGTGAATGAAAAAATGGTAAAGAATTTATAGCCTACAATACTTGTTGTAATGCAAGCTAAGATATAGGTTAATATTGCCATTGCTACATATGTAATAATACCCATTGGTAGGGCTTCACTAAGGTTGCCCGTGTTTTTGAGTTCATTGCTACCTTTTTCTGGGGACAAGGTGAGTGTTAATAGATGTGTCCAATTGATTCCGTTCATAATTTCCTCTCTCTCCAAATTAAAATGAATATATATACTGATTATTATAATCAGTATATATATATTAAATGTACGCCGAATAGGCATGACTAATCCCCCAGTTAAACTGGGGGTCGGCAAAAAATTCTTAGAGAAAAGGAAAGAACCTCCTAGTGGTAAAATGAAGTTGGTCTGGCAACCACAACATTTCAACATAGGAGGTTCAATGTCAATGAATGACGTAAAAAGCTTATCACATAGTAAATGGAGATGTAAATATCATATTGTTTTTGCACCAAAGTATAGAAGACAAATAATTTATGGTCGGATAAAAGCTGATGTAGGTAAAATTTTAAGAGATTTATGTAATAGAAAAAATGTAGAGATTATAGAGGCTGAATGCTGTCCGGATCATATCCATATGCTAGTAACGATTCCACCACATTTAAGCGTATCGAGTTTTATGGGATATTTAAAAAGCAAAAGTAGCCTCATGATATTCGATAAACACGCAAATTTAAAATATAAGTATGGAAATAGACATTTCTGATGTAGAGGATATTATGTGGATACGGTAGGACGATATGAAGGCGCGATAAAAGAGTATATTCGTAATCAATTACAAGAGGATATAGCACAAGATATATTAGACTTTGAAGAATATACCAACCCGTTTATGGAGAAGTTAGTAAAATAGGAAAATAAAAGCTCCTAGTGGGGGCAGCCAGTGGTAATAGAGTAGTTATTAGATCATTCAATGCCCTCTTAAGAAGGCCCCCACTAGAGAAAGACACTTATAGGGTCAGAGCAGGGGCTGTAACAAAACAGCCCCTGCAATCTAAAAAGCTATTAGTTGATTATATGAAATGAACCGACCCCTTAATGTTAGACCAAAAATCTTAACGTTAAGAAGGTCGGTTTTTCTATGGCAAAATATAGCTTTATATTTAAATTAAAAGTCGTTACCGC